>NZ_JBHWCL010000035.1:0-65173 GCF_042735125.1 Kitasatospora sp. NPDC059599
GAAAGTAGGACGTGCTCTGGTAGCACCGCTGACGCCTGGCGAGGAATCGTTCTCCCTCGCGACAGGAAGAACACTAGCAGGTCAGCGGCCCGGAACCGACATCGACCCTTCCCCCGACAGCGGCACCGCAGTGCAACCCGCCCCACCCGCCGGCCGCGCCCTCAAGAGCGTGGCCGGCAGGCGGGGGCAGGGGCGGGCGGGGCCGGTTCGCGTCACGGGAACCGGCCTCGCCGTGGACGGGTACGGCGGGCTCCGTCGAGCGGCGATCCGGAGGCCCGGCACACCCGCACGGGCCGGTTGTCAGCCGGCCGTCACAGGATTTCGATGGACCGGACCAGCGGCGGACGGTTGGGGAACGAGATGTCGGTCCAGCGCGGGATCTTGACCGAGTCGCCGTTGGCGTCGTAGTAGATCAGGTCGTTGTTCCCGGTGGAGATCCGGTCGACCCACCAGTCGCCGAAGGAGGTCCGGCCGGCGTTCGCGTAGCAGTCCACGCTCTGGCTGCCGCCGTTGTGCGACCAGATCTTCAGGAAGTTCTCCCCGCCCCTGCACTCGATGTGGTCGATGGCGAAGGCGTTACCGGACGGGACGGCCACGGTGAACGCGGCCGCCGCGGCGAACGCGGCGGTCACGGTACTCACGATCTTCTTCGTTTTCGAAATCACTGATCCTCCTTGGTCGAATCACATGCGGATCGAATACCGAATCAGGAGACGCACTCCGCACCGAATGCCGGTTGCGTCGTGCCCGACCAGCTTCTCGGCGGTCGCGTACACGGTCAATCGCGTCCGCCGCCGACCGGTTGCGTATCGGTCATATCTGTCCGAACTTTCCGTGCACGATGGGTCCCGGTGGTGAACTGGTGGTGTCAGTGGGGCGTGGGTGACCTGCCCGGTGAACACCCGAACCACCGGCCCCGGCGGCGGCATCCGTCCCGGTCACCCCGCCCTGGCCTGGGGCGACGTGCCCGCCGGCCGCCGACCCTTCCGCCCCCCGGGACGGTCCGGCACCCGCCGGGGCGGCACCGGGACGGTGGAATGCGTGGAACCGGCCGTGCCATCACGGCGCGGGAGGCGCCCGGGCGGCGCACGGCCTACCCTTCGCGCCGGATGCCCGCCCGGCCGCCCGCCCGGGTAGGTGGGTGGGGGGCACCTCGAACAGCACGTTTCCGGGCTGGAAGTCCCGGTGCAGGAAACGCCCTTCATAGGCCGGCGCGGGCCCGCGGATCACGTCGATCGCCGCGGCCCACGCCGAAGCGTCGGCGCCCCCGGGTGTCACGACGGTGCCGGCGGTCGTCAGCGCCACGTACTCCCGGGCAACTCGACCGTGGTTCCGGCGAAGTCAGCGGTCGACGGCCGGCAGATCGTCATCGCACATGCCGGTCCTGCAGCACACGGGCAACCATGCGGCCGCGGTCTCCCGAACGCGGTGCAGGCGAGCCCGGTCGGGCTCTACCACCGTGAGGATCTCGAAGGCGGTGCCGGCCCGCGGCGACCGACCGGACATCACCTCCCCGTAGAGCAGCCAGAGACCCTGCACGGCAAGGTCTCGGCACAGCTCCGGTAGGTCGAGTCCCCGTCGAGCGGACTCCCAGGCCGTGCCCTCGCCCGCCACCATGCACTGGAGGAGGTCGAGGAACCACGCGCGAGCCGTTGGTGCAACGTCGTCCGCCAAGGCCGCCAGCGCAACGGACGTCACGGCAGGAGCCGGCTCCCACAGGACTGTCGGAGACCAGACGTGCTCTTCGAGGCTGACATGGCAGGGTCTCTGCAGGGGGCCCCTGCCCGCGAGCTGCAGCAGATCCCGGGCCAGGTGCTCTGCCGAGTCGCCGCACCCGCACAGCATGCCCTTCCAGTCCTGCCGGGCTATCTCCATCTCGACCAGTCGCATAGCTCCCACACTCTAGACAGCGCTTGCGAAGCCCGACGACGTGCAGGGCGGTGCCAGAACTCGCGAAGACGGGGTCGCAGTGGTTCTCGCCGACAAGACGACGCTGAGCACAGCACGGGTCAGTGGCCGTTCAGGCGCCGTGGTCGTCACTCGCAGGGCTCGGTGGGGCCAGGCAGGGTGCGTGCGGGCCGATGCCGATGTCGTGTTCCCGGACGGGAATGGCGTCGACGACGTCGAAGGGAAGGGCGGTCGAGTGGATGCGGACATCACGACGGGCGTGACGCGGCGAGGCCCGAGGTCGACGTGATCTGTTCAGTCGTCGGTCGCGGACGTCTTCCGAGGGTGGGCGGAGTAGACCTGGTGCCAGTGCTGGACCGAGCGAACCAGGTCGTCGATCACGTGCAGGAGGAACTGGCCGGTGTTCTCCAGGCGAGCGCCGGCAGGGGTGGTGGGCCCCAGTTTTCGGGCCCCGGTCCTGCAGGCTTCGGCGATCCGGGTCTGGGCGTGCGCGCTGGCCATGATGGAGTGGAACGCCACGTCGTCGTCGATGGAGTAGCGTTCGGCGCGGCTGTGAGGGTCGCGCTCGCGCTGGACGAGTGCCTGGCTCTCCAGGTAACCGATGGCCTTGGAGATGGAAGCGGGGCTGACGTGCAGGCGTCGCACGAGTTCCGCTGAGGTGAGGCTCCCGCTGTCGGTGGTGAAGAGCGCGGCGAGCACCCTGGCCATCATCTGTGGGAGCCCCGCCTGAATCATCAGTTCCATGCTCTGCGTGCCCACTTCGTCCATGAGCCGTGGGTCGCGCCCGCCGAGGTGGGCACCGCCTGGTGGCGGTGTCGGCGGAGTGGTCTTGCGCTGACGCGCGTGTCCCGTGCCGGCTCGGTGGGCCACCTCGGCGTGGTACCCGCGCGGCCCGCCGTTGCGCATCACTTCGCGGGTGACGGTGGAGGTCGGCCGCCCGATGCGGCGGCCGATGGCGGCGTAGGTCAGTTCCTCGCGCAGTCCTGCGGCGATCTGCTGTCGGTCCTGGAGGGTGAGTCTGTCACCGGGCATCGGGTGTCCTCCACCTGTCGGCGTCGCGGTCAGCCTAATGCAATGCCTCCCTGTTGCATTAGCCGGCATAAGCCATGCAACGATTTCACGAATCCGACCTGCAGGTATGAGGGTTGAGTCACCCGAACATGATTGACGAATAGATGAATGCAACGTAACTTTCGCTGAATTGTGAAGGCGCTCGTGTGGCGCCTGTCCGACCAGCGGAAGGGAAACCCATGACCACCGATCCCGGTCAACGCGCAGTCTCGGCGACGGCGATACGCAAGGCGTACGGCGACCACGTGGTGCTCGACGGCATCGACCTCGACGTCCCCGCGGGATCCGTCTTCGCGTTGCTCGGCCCGAACGGCGCCGGCAAGACCACGGTGGTGCAGATCCTGTCCACGCTCATCCGCGCCGACGCCGGTGACATGCGGGTCGCCGGCCGGGACGTGGTCCGGGAACCGGACGCGGTCCGTGCCGCCATCGGCGTCACCGGCCAGTTCTCGGCGGTGGACAGCTTCCTCACTGGCCGGGAGAACCTGCTGTTGATGGCCGGCCTGAACCGCCTGCCCCGCCGGGAACGGCGGCAACGTGCCGAGGACTTACTGGCCCGGTTCGATCTGGTGGACGCGGCCCGCAAGCCTGCGGCGACGTATTCCGGCGGGATGCGCCGCCGCCTGGACCTCGCGATGACGCTGGTCGGCCGGCCCCGCGTGATCTTCCTCGACGAGCCGACCACCGGACTGGACCCGCGTAGCAGGCGGACCATGTGGGAGATCATCCGCAGGCTGGTGACCGACGAGGGCGTCACGATCTTCCTCACCACCCAGTACCTGGAGGAAGCCGACCGACTCGCCGACCGGATCGCAGTCCTGCACCGGGGAAGGCTGGTCGCGGAAGGCTCGCCGGAGGAGCTCAAGCGGCAGGTCGGCGGCGGCCACATCACCCTGCGCTTCGCCGACCCGCGCAGCTACGATCACGCGGCCCGGACGCTGGACGTGCTGTCCCGCAACGACGAGACGTGCACCCTGCAGATCCCCGGCCAGGGCGATGTCCGGTCGTTGCGGGCACTGCTGGACCGGCTCGACCGCGCCTCGCTGACCGTCGACGAACTTCAGGTCCACACCCCCGATCTGGATGACGTCTTTCTCGCCCTGACGGGCAACCCGGTCACGGAACAGGAGCCCGCCCGATGAGCGCCGCTTCCAGCGCCGTTTCCCACGCCCTTGCCGACTCGGTGACCATGTTGCGCCGCCAGTTGCGGCACATGCTGCGCTATCCCACGCTCATCCTGACGGCCGCCGGGGTTCCGGTGGTCTTCCTGCTGCTGTTCGTCTACGTTCTCGGCGGCATCCTGGGAACCGGCCTCGGCGGGCCGTCGGGCGGGCGGGACGCCTACGTGAACTACGTCGTCCCCGGCGTCATCCTGATGACTGTGGCGACCTCGGCCCAGGGCACGGCGATCTCGGTGGCCATCGACATGACCGAGGGCATCGTCGCCCGGTTCCGCACCATGGCCATTGCCCGGGTCTCGGTGCTCACCGGTCATGTGCTGGGCAGCCTGATCCAGACCCTGCTGAGTATCGCCGCCGTCATCGGGGTCGCGCTGCTGGTGGGATTCGAGCCGACCGCGGACCCCGGTGCATGGCTCGGCGCGATCGGCGTGCTCGCAATGATCGTCCTCGCGCTCACCTGGCTGTCGGTCGCACTTGCCATGGTCGCGAAGAGCGTCGCCACCGCGAGCAACATGCTGACGCCGCTGATGATCCTGCCCATGATGGGCAGCGGGTTCGTCCCCACCGACTCGATGTCAGGAGGGCTGAAGTGGTTCGCCGAGTACCAGCCGTTCACCCCGTTCATCGAAACCCTGCGTGGGCTGCTGATGGGCACTCCGATCGGCAACAGCGCGACCCTGACCATCGGTTGGTGCACCCTGATCGCTCTGGGCGGCTACCTGTGGGCCAGGAAGCGCTACAACCGCGAGCCCACCAGGTGAGCGGTTCCGCAGTGTCGCGTGATCGCTGATCGTCCTCGACCCCCGGGACCCCTCCACGGCGGGACGTTCACACGCCGGGCCCGGGACGCGGTGGGTGGTGGTGCGCCGTGACGTCCGCCACGATCGCGCGACGGGTGTCGAGAGCAGCGGCCAGCAGGCGTTCGTCGAGTTCCGTCTCGGCGTCCCGGGTGGAGTCGTTGACGGGGATCCGGTCACGGCGGTCGATCAGCGCCGTCACGGCCGGCAGGGCGGGCCGTGCATGGCGCCCCATCGCCGCCAGGCACCCGAGGTAGTGCTCGCCGACCGTGTACTCGCCCACGTGCGGCGTGACGAGGGCGAGCAGTCGCGGCAGTGCGGACGGGCCCGCGTGCCGCAGCCACAGCGGGGCGCACACGGCCTGCGTACGTCCCGGCCACCGGAACGTGAGGTTGTACAGCTGGGCCGGCGGGCGCCGAGCCCGTCGGTGAGGACGGTGCGCACGACCGGGTCGGTGAGTTCGCCGAGGGCGGTGAGCGCGAGGTCGTGGCCCCCCGCGTGCACCACGAGCCTCGCGGCCCGGCGCCGCACCTCCTCGTCGGGGTCCGTGAGCCGTTCCAGCGCGGCGTTCGCGGCCTCGGGCCAGGGGGCACCGGACGCGAGGCCGTCGAGGAGATCCAGGACCTCACCGTGCACGACGGGATCGTCGGAGCGCACGAGGTGCAGGAGCCGGGCGGCGACGGGCCCGGAACGGTCGGCGCGCACGGCGTCGAAGATCGCGCTACGGGAAGGGTCGGCAGGCGTCGTGGCGGCTCCGGTGGCCACGGCCTCGTCCAGCCACTTCACCGGACGGGGCGGTGGCCGCCGTTCCGTGCAAGGGATTTGAGCATGCGGCCGATCGTGTCATGTGCGGCGGCGGCCCGGCCACGGATTTTCGGCGGACCGGCCACGGTCCTCGGTGGAGCGGCAGGCCTTGCGGTGGGACGGCAGGCCTTTCCGCTTCCACCGGACAGGCCGCCGGTTGATCCGTCGGCCGAGTCCTTCGAGAACTCCCGCACGGTGGCCGCGGCGACGTCGAAGTCGTCGGACCGACCGGGACGCCGTGGTGGACTTCCCGACCTGTCCGCTGTCCCCGGTCGCGAACGGGCGGCCACCGCCGTCACTGGCGAACACCAGGGCGGTGCGGAGACGTCCGGCGAACCGGTCCGGCGATTCCCGTCCGGCGATTCCCGTTCGGCGAACCGGTCCGGCGAACCCGTTCGGTTCGGCGAGGCACGTCGGAGCCGCACGTCCTCGGCGGGAAGATGCGTCCATGGTGGAGAGAGCCAACGCGTCGGAACGCCCGTCCGGGTTGGGCGGTGCCGCGGGACTGGTCCTGGTGACGCTGGCCGCGGGGCAGTTCGTGATGGCGCTCGACAGTTCCGTGATGAACGTGTCGATCGCGACGGTGGCGCAGGACGTGGGCACCTCGGTGACCGGGATCCAGGGTGCGATCACCGCGTACACGCTGGTGATGGCCGTGCTCATGATCCCGGGAGGCAAGGTCGGGGCGATCATCGGCCGCAGGCGCGCGTTCATGATCGGCTGCGTGGTCTACGGCTGCGGGTCGCTGACCACGGCGGTCGCGCCGAACCTGCCGGTGCTCCTGCTGGGCTGGTCGTTCCTGGAGGGGGTCGGCGCCGCGTTGATCCTCCCGGCGATCGTGGCACTGGTCGCCGGGAACTTCGCCGAGCGCCAACGCCCGGCCGCCTACGGGCTGGTGGCGGCCGCGGGGGCGATCGCGATCGCGCTCGGGCCGCTCATCGGAGGCGTCGCGACGACGTACTTCTCCTGGCGCTGGGTGTTCGTGGGGGAGGTGGTGGTGATCCTCGGCATCCTCGTGCTCGCACGGCGGGTGGCCGACGCGTCGCCGGCCCGGCGCCCCCGGGTGGACGTGGTCGGCGCGGTCCTGTCGGCGCTCGGGCTGGGCGTGTTCGTCTTCGGGGTGCTCCGTACGGACGAATGGGGCTGGTTCGTCCCGAAGCCGGGGGCACCGTCCTGGTTCGGACTCTCGCCGTGCGTCTGGCTGATGCTCGCGGGCGTGCTGGTGGTGTGGTTGTTCTTCCGCTGGGAGGAGTACCTGATGCGGCGGGAACGGGAGCCGCTCGTCGACCTGACGATGCTGCGCAACCGGCAGCTCTCGGGCGGTCTGACGATGTTCTTCTTCCAGTACCTCATCCAGATGGGCGTGTTCTTCGTCGTACCGCTCTACCTGTCGGTCGCGCTCGGCCTCTCCGCGCTGGAGACGGGCGTGCGGATCATGCCGCTGTCGCTCACCCTGCTCGCGGCGGCGGTCGGGATCCCGCGTTTCCTCCCGGAGGTGTCCCCGCGGCTCGTGGTCCGGCTCGGTCTGCTGGCGATGATCGCCGGTGCCGTGGTCCTGATGGCGGCCCTGGACACCGATACGGGTGCGGAGGTCACCACCGTTCCGCTGCTGCTGGTCGGCCTGGGCATGGGCGCCCTCGCGTCCCAGCTCGGCGCGGTCACCGTGTCGGCGGTTCCGGACGATCAGAGCGCCGACGTCGGGGGCGTCCAGAACACCGTCACCAACCTCGGCGCGTCGATCGGTACGGCGCTCGCCGGGTCGATCATGATCGCGGTGCTCACCACGTCCTTCCTGAACAGCGTGGACCGGAACCCGGCGATCCCCGACGAGGTCAAGAACCAGGCCACGGTACGGCTCTCCGGCGGCGTCCCGTTCATGTCGGACGACCAGCTCCGGGCCGCCCTCGACCAGGCCGGGACGAGTACGGAGGTGGCCCAGGCGGCGCTCGACGCCAACGCGCGCGCCCGGATCGACGGCCTCAAGGTGGCCCTGGCGATCCTCGCCCTCACCGGGCTCGTCGGGCTGTTCTTCGTGCAACGCATCCCGGTCACGCAGCCCGGTTCGGTCCGCGGCTCCGGCTCCGGTACCTGATCCTGGCCTGCCGAGCTGCTGGCCTTCCGACCTGCCGCCCGCCCGGCCGGCCTGTCTGCGGCGTGAGGCCGGCGGCTTGCGGTCGCCGCGTCGTTCGTCCACCCGGTCACCGCCGCCCGGTGCGCACCGGGCGGCGGGTGTTCGCCGGACACCGCACAGGTGCCGGCTCGGGGAGGGCAGCGCGCGGAGCAACATCTTCCGGATGGCATGTTCGCGGCCGGAAAATCCCAGGTCAAAGCCCTGTACGGCACACGGGCCGGGGTCTAGCATTCCGGACACGGCGACCCCACCGCAGTCGGGCCGCCGAGCAGAGCAGCCGCGCCTTCCGTCGGCGCGGCTGGCCTCCCCCACGGCCGGGGCTCGCGGACCACCCCCCTACTCCGCGAGCCCCCGGCCGTCTCCGCCCGTGCGGCCGGATCGGCCCCGAACCACCTTCGGGGGACGGTCTTGCGGCACGGTACGGCGCGGCACCGGCACGGCACGGGTGCCGTCGGGAACGGTCGGCCTGCGCGGGATGGCAGACTGCGGGCCATGAGTGATGATCAGTCCAGCCGTCCGGCCCGACTCCCGCTGACCCAGCCGTTCTCCCACCGTGACGCCGCAGTCGACCAGCCGTACGGCGAGCGCCTGGTGCCGGTTCAGCACCTGGACTCGCCCTTCGCCACCCCGGCCCTCGACGACGTGCAGACCGCGAGCGTCGGGCCGCAGGGCCGCCGCCGCACCCCGGAACCCGAGGCCCTCGACGCCCGGACGACCGCCTGATCCCGCCACGCCAGCCGCCCCGGCGCCGGACCGGTCCGGTATCCGGTCCGGCTGCCGGAGCGGGGCGGCGACGAGGTGTCGGCGGGGTGTCGGCGGTCGGCGCTACGGTCTCCTGCCATGGACGCTGCCGATCTCGACCACCAGGCCCGGACACGGTCCGACTGCATCCCGCCGGAGCTGGTCGCGCGGCTGCTCGAACGCGGCCACGCCGCCGTGGTGGAGCAGCAGGCCGGGCGCGGGGAGTGGTTCTGCGCCCGGGAGTGGGCGCGACTGTCGGGCGAGCGGGGCCGGCAGGCCGAGGCACTGGACGTGCTGGCGCCGTACCTGGCGACCGGCTGGTGGACGGCCACCGTGGCCGCGGCCGAGCTGCTGGAGGGCTGGGGCCGCGCCGAGGAGGCGATCGAGCTGACCCGCGCCCGGATGGCGACCGGGCACCCGACGGCCCTGGAGACCTACACGCGCCTGCTCGCCAGGAACGGCCGCGCCCCGGAGGCGTTCGCCCTGCTGGTGCCCCACGTCGACGACCCGGAGCTCGCCACCGCGCTGGTCGACGTCGCCGGCGCCGCGGGCCGGGACGAGGAGGCGGCAGTGCTGCTCGCCGCCCGGCTCCGGGCCGGCCACCGCTGCTCCGACTTCCCGTGGTGCTGCCGCGGCTTCCACCCCGACACCGCGCTCGGCCTGCTCGCGACGATCCGCGAGCGGCAGGGCCGGACCGACGAGGCGATCGCCCTCCTCCGCCGCCGGGAGAGCCCGCTCCACGAGGACGGCCGGCTCGCCGACCTGCTGGCCCGGCACGGCCGGCTCGAGGAACTGCGCGCCCACGCGGCAGTCGACGGACACGACCGTGCCGCCCGGCGGTTGGCGGAACTGCTGGAGGAACGCGGCGACGTGGCGGGCGCGATCGCGGTGTACGGCCGGGCCGACGGGCCCGCGGCCCGGCACCCGGGCCCGGCTTTCGACCTCGCGTGTTTCCTGGCCCGGCACGGCCGGGGCGGCGAGGCGATCGCCGTGCTGCGCACCCGGGCCGACGCCCACCCCGGCGACGACTGTTCCCTGCACGCCCTGTCCGACCTGTGCCTCCGGCTCGGCCGCCCCGAGGACGGCCTGGCGCACCTCGACGCCCTCGCCACCGCCCGCGGGGGCGAGGAGGAGTGGGACCTGTACCGGATACGGCTGCCGCTGCTCGCCGCCCGTGACGGCGTCGACGAAGCGGTCGCGCGGGCCCGTGCCCACCCCGAGGGCGACACCCCGTACGCGGCACGGGACATCGCCGAGCTGCTCGCAGGCGCCGGACGCGTCGAGGAGGCCGTCGCCGCCCTCGCACCGCACGCCGCCGAGAACCGGCATGACCTGGCCGGTCACCTCGTCGACCTCGGCCGCGTCGAGGAGGCGCTGGCCCTCGTGCGGCACACCAGGCCCCGACCGCCGGTCGTACCGACGATCCACCTGTGGTCGGACGAGCCGCGGTTCCGACGCTCCGCCCGGTTGGGGGCCGACCAGCGGCCATAGGGTGGGCGCGAACCCGGGGGAGAGATGGGTGGGTGTGCCGATGCGCATCGTCAACGTGGAGCCGCCGGCCTGGTTGTGGGACACGCCGGGCCAGTCGCTCGCCCGGGCCCTGGCAGTGCCACGCATCAACTTCGGCGATCTCCTCCGCCGTCACCTCCGCGAGGGCACCGAGCTGGGCCGCCGGGCCGCCGAGACCATGGAGTCAGGCGGCCTGCTCCCGGACGAACTCATGACCGCCGTCGTCCGCGACCACCTGCGCCGGGAGGCCCCTGCCGCCTTCCTCCTCGACCACCACCCGCGCAACGCCGCCCAGGCAGTGGCCCTGGACGAACTGCTCCGCGAACTCGGCACACCCCTCGACGGTGTGGTGCGGTTGCACCTTCCCGAGCAGGAGCCGGAGCGCCACGTCCGGAGCGTGGCCGACCGGCGGGTCCGCCGCGGCGCGTCGACCCACTACCACGAGCCGGCAGCGGGCACCCCTGCCGCCGAGGGCGCCTGCAACCTCTGCGGTGCCGACCTCTACCGGCGTCGGGACGACGAGGAGAGCAGGGCCCGCGGTCGGTTCAGCACGCACGAGGCGTGGGCGGAGCCCGTCGCCCGGTACTACTCCGCGCGGGACCTCCTCGTCTCGGTCGACGCCGTCGGCACGCCCGACGAGATAGCCGGTCGTGCACTCACCGCACTACGGCAGCACGGCAGTTGAGCGGATGACCGCCTGGTGCCGCCGGCCCGGCCGTGTCATCCTTCCGGGGAGGGAGGCCGGGGAGGGCCGCCTGATGTTCGGTGCTTCTGGGGGCGTCGTGGGATCGATCGGTGTGGTGTGCGCGGTGGCCGGGCTCGTCGGGGCGGGGCTGCTGCGGTGGCTGCCGGTCCGGGGGCGGACGGACGGTCTGACGGCGGCGGGGTTCGCAGGCGTGCGCGGGGGTTCGAAGGCTGCGCTGATGGTGGCCGTCGTCGAACTGCACCTCGCGGGGGTGCTCGACACCGACCGGCAGGGCCGCCTGCGGCGGGTGGTGCACGCCCACCCCGGGCGGGAGGCGACACCCCTGCACCGGGCCGCGCGGACAGCGCTCGGCCGGGACCTGTCCTGGGCCGACGCCGCGACGACCCCGCCCGTGCGGCGGGCCCGCGAGGAGATCCGCGCCGACCTGGTCCGGCGCGGCCTGCGCTGCGGCCCGGCCCGGCTGGCGATGTCGTGCCTGCTGGCCGCGGCCACCAGCGTCACGGCCGTGCTCGCCGCCACGCCGGGGGCCCGGTGGGCGGGCCTGCCCGTGGCCGCGCTCTCGCTGGTGCTGCTCTGCGCGCCGGCCCGCACCCTGGCCGGGCACCGGCTGCTGCGCGAGCTGCGCGGGCGGCACCCCCTGCCCCGGGCGGCGTCGTCCGGGGCCACGACGTCCGGGGCGGCGTCGTCCGGTGCCACGGTGTCGGGGGCCACGGCGTCGGGGGCCGAGGAGGCGGGACTGCTGACCGCGCTGTACGGCCGCCGGGCGCTGCGCCTGCTGCTGCCGGACTTCGCCGCCCGGGCCGCGCTGCTCGGCGGCCGGGTGGCGCGGGAGAGCGTCGCCCGCACCGGCGGCGGCCCGTACGAGGGGTCCGGCGCCGCCACGGCCTACAGCGGCGACCTCTGACGTCCCGGCGACGTCAGTCCCCGCCCCGTCCGTCCCCGCCCCGTCCGTCCCCGCCCCGTCCGTCCCCGCCCCGTCCGTCCCCGCCCCGTCCGGGGTGGCGGCGTCAGCAGGGGGCCGGTGCGGGGGCGAAGGGTCCGTCCAGGGCGGCCCATTGCAGGAGCAGGATGGTCTTGCCATCCGTGATGCGTCCGTCGCGGGTCATGGCGAGGGCGTCGGTGAAGGGCAGTTCGAGCACCTGGATGTCCTCGCCGTCCGCTTCGAGCCCGCCGCCGGTTCCGGTGCGGTCGGCCGCGGTGTAGGGGGCGGCGTAGAAGTGCAGGCGTTCGGTGACGGAGCCGGGGCTCATGTAGGCGTCGAGGACGTGGGTGAGCGGGCCGAGGGTGACGCCGAGTTCCTCGGCGGCCTCGCGCCGGATGGCGGCGGGCGGGTCGTCGCCGTCGAGCAGTCCGGCCGCGGCCTCGACGAGCATGCCGTCCGGGTGGTCGTTGACGTAGGCCGGGTAGCGGAACTGGCGGGTGAGCAGCACGAGGCCGCGGTCGGTGTCGTGGGGGAGGACGACGGCGCCGTTGCCGCGGTCGTAGGTCTCGCGCTGCTGGGTGGTCCAGTGCCCGTCGCGGCGCCGGTAGTCGAAGGTGGTGCGGCGCAGGACGTGCCAGCCCTGGGAGGTGAGTTCCACCTCGCGGACCTTGACGTCGGGGTTGCGGTCCAGGCCCCGGCCGGCCTCGTCGAGGCCGGTGCGGCCGCGGTGGTCGGGGGTGTCGATGCCGGGTCGGGTGTTCACGCGGTCTCCTGCGGGGTGCGGCGGGGGATCTCGTTGGTGTCGTGGTAGACGGGCAGGCCGCGGCGGCGGGCGGTGGCGACGTCCTGGTCGGCTCCGGTGGAGGCACCGGGGAGCCGCAGGACGGCGTCGCAGTGGGCGAGCAGGCGGTCGGCGGTCGGGTAGAGGACCTGTTCGGCGAGGGGGTCGGTGGGGCCCGCGCCGGCCGAGCGCAGGACGGGCAGGGCGATCCACTCCCCGATCACGGGGACGTGGCCGGCGGCGAACACCGGCCAGGCCGCGGCTTCGAGGCGGGCGAGGTTGGCGGCCATGGCCTGCGGGTCGCCGCCGGTTCCGGAGCGGTAGGGGCCGGCGATGAGGATGAGCATGGGCTTGTCGGTCATGGCGCGCTACGATACACGCAGAAACGTGCAAGAACAGGAGAAAGTACGGATGCTGGCTGCCGAGAGGCGTGACCACCTGCTGGGCCTGCTCACCCGAGAAGGCAAGATCGTCGCCAAACAGGTCGCCGCCGACCTCGGGATCTCCGAGGACAGCGTGCGCCGGGACCTGCGCGACCTGGCCGCCGAAGGGCTGTGCCAGCGCGTCTACGGCGGCGCCCTGCCCGTCTCCCCGGCCATCGCGGACTACGCCGCCCGCCAGACCGTCACCCCGGACGGCAAACAGCGGGTCGCCGCCGTCGCCGCCGCGCTCGTACGGCCCGGCAGCGCGCTGATCCTGGACGGCGGCACCACCGCCCTCGCCGTCGCCCGCGCTCTCCCGCCCGACCTCGCCTGCACCGTGATCACCCACAGCCCGACGATCGCGGCCGCCTTGCTCGACCACCCCCTGGCCGAGGTCTTCCTCCTCGGCGGCCGCCTCTTCAAGCACTCGGCGGTCACCTGCGGGGCCGCCGCGGTCGAGGCCGCCCAGAACGTCTCCGCCGACCTGTGCCTCCTCGGCGTCACCGGCGTCCACCCCGACGCCGGACTGACCACCGGCGACGCCGAGGAGGCCGCGATGAAGCGCGCCCTGGCCGCACGCGCCGCGGACACCTACATCCTCGCCTCGTCCGAGAAGATCGGCACCGCCTCCCGGTTCCGCGTCCTGCCCTGGGAGGACATCAGCGGACTGATCACCGACGCCGACCCCCACCACCCGGTCCTCGACCGCCTCACCGCGCACGGCGTGGCGATCCTGACGGCCGACTGACGGGTGACGGCTCCCACCGACGGCCACGGCGTGGACGCCGTGCGTGCCTGCGGACGTCCGCCGGGAGTCCCCCGCCCGCGACTCCCGGGGGCGGGGGCGGGGGGCCTCCGTACCTCTCGGCACGGGCGACGGGCTCCCGGCGTGGCATGCTGCCCCGCATGATCGACACTCCCGACGTCGGCCCCTCGGGCGCGACGTGGTCCTTCGCCACCGCGCGCGAGCCGGCCGAGTTCCCCGCGGTCGAGGTCGAAGGCGTGCCCGGCGTTGAGCACGCCGGCGGCCTGGGCCGGACCCTCTGCGGGATCCGCGGCCGCTACCTCAAGCTGTTCCTGCACCTCTTCGAGCCGCAGTCCCTCGCCTCGTGCCGCACGTGCCGGGCGCTCGCCGAAGCCGCGCCGTCCCGGCCGTGCGGGCAGGAACGCCTGCACGACCTGCTCCTCCAGGAGGCCGACGACGGGCCGCTGCGCACCGACCTGCTCACCTCGCTGCGCCGGGGCGCGCGGATCGCCATCTGGATCACCGGCCCCGCGAAGAGCCTCACCCGCTTCCACTCGCGGATCGACCGGATGACCGAGGAGGCCGGCCCGGCCGCCGAGGCGCTCGCGGCAGCCGGCACCTCCGTCACGCTCGCCCGCGTCGAGGACGCCGACCGGCAGTACCTCGTCGTCCTGCCGCCCGGCGGGCGCGCCCGCATCGCGCGCGGACCGGTGACTGCCGCTTCTTCCGCGGCTTCGCCAGGCCCTCGTGCTCCGGCCGCGCCGGTCGTGCCGGGGGCTGTTCCGCTGTCCGGGCCGTGCGGCGAGGACGGACGTCCCGAAGTGCTCGACACGTACTGACGACTTCCTTGTCAGTGGGACCGGCTAGGTTCTCCACCTGACGGCAACGGAGTTGGGGACACCACGATGAACGATCTCGACCAGCAGGTGCGGACCGCGGTAGCCGACGCTTGGAAGCGAATCGAGGACTGGTTGGCCGAACACGCGCCCGCGAGCCTCGCAGCCCTGGCAGGCCCTGCGACAACCGAGGAGATCGCCGCCGTCGAGCGGGCGTTGGGCCCTGCGTTGCCCGCCGAGTTCGCCGCCTCCCTCGCGATCCACCGCGCGGTCGACCTCAACGGCGCTCTGGCCGACGTCGAGCACCCCGACCTCTCCGAACTGCCGGGGCTCCGCGACCAGGAGGTGGAGGACTTCATGTGGTCCGTCGACGAGGTGCACGAGCAGATCCGGCTCGGCGACTGCTGGCGCAGCGGCTGGATTCCGCTGGGGCGCGAGGGCGACGGTTCGCTGTTCGTCCTGGACCTGGACCCCGCTCCGGCCGGCACGCACGGTCAGGTGCTCTACGCCGAGCAGGGCCTCGTTCCCGACACCGTCCGGTACGCGGGCTGGCTGGATGCCCTCCGCGCCGCCGCCACCGAGTTGGCGTCCGGGCACTACCACGGGGTGGACGGACTCATCGAGTACCGCGACTGAGGCCGGCCGTGACGGGCAGCTCCGGTCGTGGCCAGCTCCGGTCGTGACCGGGGGCGTCGGCGGCTTCCGTAGCTCCGGCCTACCTGGCGGACCGGGCGATCCGGCCGTGACGCAGCGACATCGTCCCGCCGTGGAAGGCCTGTTGCGCTCGTTCTCCGACGCGTCTCATCCCGCGCCTTCCGGAGCGGCGGCCGGCGCGGACAGCACGTCGAGCTGGTGGACGAGCGCCTCGCGCAGGGAGTCGTGCTCCGGCCCCAGCGCGAGCGCAGGATCGCGCCAGTTCTCCGCGGGGTACAGCCACACCGGGCGGCCGACGAGATCCGGACGCTCCCACTCGAACCGGGGCCACACGTGCGCGTGCAGGAAGTCGTCGGTGTTGCCGAGGATCTCCAGGTTCACGCGCCGGAACTGCGGGTCGAGGCTCCGGCAGGCCCGCTCCACGGCCTCGCCCAACCGGTCCATGTCCGCCAGGAACGCCATCCGTTTGGTCCGCGGAAGATCGGACAGGCGCCGCACACCGGGCTCGTCCACCAGCAGGACCGAATAGCCCGGCAGGAACTGCACGTCGCCGACCACCGCGAAGCCGGCGTCAAGCCGCCGGAGCACAGTGGGGTTCACGCCCTTCAGGGCGCTGCCGATCCTGTCGTCCCGCCAGTCGTCACCCATGACAGTGCACCCTATCCACGCGCGCCGTCGGACCGGGTCACGTACGGCACGTCACCCGCTCCACGCGCGGTGCCCCGCCCGCCGAGCCGGGGTTGTCGGTGGCGGTTCGTAGGCTGCCCGCGTGAACATCGACGATCTTTCCCACCAAGCGCGCACCCACGGCGGCGTCTACCCCTGGATGGCGCAAAGCCTCCTCGAAATGGGGCAGTTGGAGCTGCTGATCCGGGCGGCGCAGGAGCGCGGGGACTGGAACTGCGCGGAGGCGGCGGCGCGGGAGTTGTCCGCAGTCGGGGAGTTCGAGCGGGCGCTGGCGCTGATGGACCCGTTCACGGACATCGGCTGGAGGGCCGCCGAGTGGGTCACCGCCGAGATCATGATCCGGCGCGGCGAGGGCGACGAAGCGCTCGCGATGGTGCGCCCGGACGCGACCGAGCTGGGCGACGGCCACGTGTGCGCGCGCTACGCCGAGTTGTCGGCGAAGGCCGGGCGGGTCGACGAAGCCATCGACGTGCTCACGCCCCATCTCGGTGAGTTCTGGCTCCGGTCGCGCCTGGTCGACGTGACCGAGGGGCAGGGGCGCGACGACCGGGTCCTGGAGGTGCTCACGCAGGTGGCGGAGCGCATGGAGCGCATGGAGCGCGCGGAGCACACGGAGCGCGCGGGGTGCGAGCACTGCGGTCAATCGTGCGGGACGGCCCGGACGGCCCGCACGGACCGGTGGGACGTGCTGCTCCTGATCTCCCGGGTCCTGGAACGTGCCGGGCGTACGGACGAGGCCGTCGAGGTCCTGCGCGCCGAGACGGCCTCGGGCCGACGTCATCCCGTCAACTTCCCGGAGTACTACGCGGCACTCCTCGCCCGGCTGGGCCTGATCGACGAGCTGGGAGCCCTCGCCGCGGAAGATCACCGCTCCGCCTTCGACGTGTACGCGAAGGCGCTGGAGGACGCGGGGCGGGCACCCGAAGCGGAGGCCCTGCTGCGCAAGGGGATCGAGGACCACGACCACCCGAAGGACCGTGTGGCGCTGATGCACCTCCTCGTCCGCCAGGGAAGGATCGACGAAGCCGTCGAGACCGGCCGGCCCACCTACGCCTACTACGACTGCTGGAACCTCCTCCACTGGGCGCTGGAACTGCTCGTCGACGACGGCCGCCCCGGTCCGGCGCTCGAACTCCTGGAGGGCCTCACCGGCGCGTACGTCGAGGGGCACCCGGACCAGGTCCTGCGCCTGCGGCTCTGGCTGCTGCGCGAGGCGGGCCGCTGCGCGGAGGGAATCGCGGAGGCCACCGCCCTCAACGAGCGGGAGCCCGGCGAGTGGGACACCGCGCTGGCGCGGCTGCTGGAGCGGGACGGCCGCTCGGAGGAGGCACTGGCGCTTCTCCGCTCGTCCACCCACGACTCGGCTCACTTCGACCTGGCGGAGATGCTGATCAGGCAGGGCCGCCCGGCCGAGGCCCTCGCCGCCGTCCCGACGATCGCCGAGGGCCGCGCGGCCGCCGAGCGGCGGGAGCGGGAGGCGGCGGAGCGGCGGGAACAGGAGGACCCCTGGGCCGGGGCGGGCGAGTTCGTCCAGGAGCCGCCGTTCTGACCCTGCGGCGGTAGCGGGGTCCGCCGCCGGTGCGACCACGTCGAGCGGCGTTCGTTCGGGGCCTGACCCCCGGGTGCCGCGTATCAGACCACGGACGCCCGCCCGGGATCGACCGGGTCGATTTCCAGATCCTCGAATCGACTCTCCAGCGCTTCCAGCCCGGCCTCCCGTCGGAAGTCCTTCTCCGCCTCGGTGATCGGCAGCAGCCACAGGATCCGGGCATGGGCGTTGTCGCCCCACCTGCAGATCTCGAAGTCGGGCCCGAACGGATAGGGCAGACTCACCAGGTAGTGGTCACAGTCCGAGTCGTCGAGCCAGGGCCTGCCGATCGGCACGGTGTGTCCGACATCGAGCCGTTGGTGAGCCGGCCCGCAGTGGTAGAAGGCGTTCATCGTGACGCTCTCCAGGTTGAGCCACTCGTCGCGTGGCGCCGCGAGGAAGAACTCGATCCCGTGGCCGTCGTGTTGGGTCGAGTCCCAGCATCCGGACGTCACGTACAGCCACCAGTCGCCGGGATGAGCGGGGTGGACCCTGAACACCCGGAATCCGGGCACGCGTTCCTCGATCGGCCCCTCGACCCCCGGGACCTCGTCGATGACACGGCCGGGGAAGGTCGTGCGGAGGTGATCGAGCAGAGCGGTGCGAGCAGTGATGTTCGGCATCCGGCCATCATCTCCCCGGCGTCACCGCTTTGTGCCGGGGGGGGTAGCCACATGCGCTGATGTGCGCGGACCGACCACGGCCACAGCCACGGGTGGGAACCGTGAAGTCCTTCCTCTGAAAAGGAGTTCGTTGACGGAACACTGTGCCATCGGCAGGGTCACGTGACTTTCTCCGGTCTTCCGCCTCCGGCACAGGGCCTTTTCGCTTCGGGGGCGGGCTCGCCCGCGGCGCCCTTCTCGCGGAGGATGACGCCCCACGGGTGTGGCCGCGACGGTGCAGCAGCCGTGGGAGTGCCGGACTCCGTGGGCGGGGTGGTAGGTCGCGGGGTGCCGCTCCGGGTGTCCGGGCTCGGCCCGGGAGGACCCGGGTGTGTGGGCGGACGTCACCGCGCCTCCGACCACCACGACCGCCGGCATGAGCACCGCCACGACCGCCGCCGGGGCCGCCGTCGCGGCGGACCGTCCCGGCGGACGATCCCGGCGGACCGACTCGCCGAACCGTCCCGGCCGGACAGGGGCCTAGACTCGGCCGACACCATCCACCCCTGCGAGCCCGAGACGAGAACGACCCGGATGAACGAGCAGTCGGCCTGCACCGTGGCGGCACTGTCCACCGCCGAATACGCGGACGTCGCCGCCTTGGAGCACGAGATCGGCCTGCGGGTGTCCGCAGGTGACGTCGACTGGGTCGTGGGTATCGGCGGGGACATCGCCGGGCAGGCCGCAGCGGAGGGAGGTCCTTCCGCGAACCACGAAGCGGTGCTGGGCCATCTGCTCCGGAGCCTGGCCGGTCACGCGGCACCGGAGAGCCTGCGCGCCCTGCTCCAGACCCCTCTGTCGCTCTCCTCGAACGGCCTGCGGCGTCAGCGGACCGAGCGGGCGCTGGCGGCGACGGTCGCCCGCGGCCAGCGCGCCGAGGACGTCGAGCAGGTGGTGTACGGCGAGCAGCCGGACGCGGTGCACCCCCGGGAGTTCCGGGCCTGTCTGCTGCAGGAGTTGGTGCTCGCCGGCGTTCCGGTCGAGGACTCGCCTGCTCTCCTCGCCTTCGCTCGCACGCCTGCCTTCCTGGAGCATCCGCTCGCCGGACTGCCGCTGCACCTGCTGCCGGAGGAGCGGGGGCTGATCCGTCCGGAGGACGCGGCACCCGACTGGACCTGGACCGTGGGGCTCCTCGGCCCGACGGGCCGTGACGCCGTCGAACTCCACGCCACGGAAGCGATGCGGGAACGCACCGCGGACGTCGAGATGACCGAGATCAGCGTCCCCGGGACGGCGGAGCTGATGGGCGCGGTCGTCCGGCACTGGTGCACGGACTCGAACGGCCGCATCGCCGCCCAGGACTTCTGGTCACCCGACCCGGTCCGGCCGGAGGACTTCCCGGCCGTGTTCGCGCGGCTGCCGCTGACCGCGTGGGAGGAGGACGAGCCCGGGCTCCTCCCGTCCACCCCGGAGGAGGTGTTCCGGACCCTGTTCACCGCGGCCGTACGGATGTCCGCGTACGGTCCGGGCGAGTGCGGCGCCCACGGGAGGCTGGCCGCCTGGCGCTCGCTCGCCGGGCTGACCGGGGCTCCGGCGGACGCCCCGGTCGAGCAGGTCGCCGAGTCGGCCCGGCGGACCCACTGGTTCCGCCCCGCTTCCGGCTCCGCCTGGTTCCACGACATCGCCTGGGACCTGGGCGTGGCGGCGCTGCGGCCGGGCGGCCACGAGATCGCCGTGCTGGCCGCGACCGACACCGACTGACGGACGGTCGGCTGACTGACGGCCGACCCGACGCCGTTCGCCGCTGCCGGGAGCCCCGGGAGCCCCGGGAACTTCCCGGTCCCGGACGGTCCCGGACGGTTCCCGGCGGCGGTCACGCGGTCACGCGGTCAGGCGATCAGCGCACCGGCAGCGTCAGGCCGGCCGGGTCGGCCTTGGTCGAGCCGAAGGTCACCCTGGAGCCGAGCGGAGTCTCCCCGCCGTACAGGGCGTCCCGGGTGCCGAGCACCAGGGCGAGGCGGTGGCCGGCCGGCAGGTCGTAGGCGGTGGCGAAGAGCGGGACGTCCAGGGGGAACGGCTGCCCGGGTGTCCGCCCGGACCAGCTCTGCGGCGCGTGGGAGATCAGCCGGCCGAGGCCGAGCGCGTCCACGTCGTAGAGGTAGGCGACGACCGTGCCCTGCGGGGCGGTCGCGGTGACCGTGGTGTGCACCCGGGCGACGCCGCGCAGCGACAGGCCCCGCGGGTAGGGCTCGGACTGCCGGACGAGGGCGGCCGAGCGGGCCAGCAGGGGGACGGCCACGGTCGGCGGCTGGTGCAGGGTCTGGTCGACGAGCCCGGACAGCAGGGCGACGCCGCCGCTCGCGCCGGAGGGGATACCGCCGAGCACGGTGGTCTGCCACCCCGTCGAGGCCGGGCCGCCGGGAGCACCCGCGCCCGGAGCACCCGCGCCAGGGGTGTCGGTGCCGGGGGCGTCGGGGCCGAGGGCGTCGGCGCCGATCGTGAGGTGCTCGGTGCGGGAGCTGACGGACTGCCAGTCGGCGTGGCTCTCGGACGTGCCGGAGGGGCGCACTTCGAGGTGGACCGGCTGCGTGCCAGGGTCCGGGGCCGGGGCCGGGGCTCCCTTGACGTACCGGTCGAGCCACGAACGGGCGCTGTTCCAGGTGGCGTTGTCCAGCCCGAGCAGTCCGCTGAACTCCTGGCTCGCGTGGTCACCGGGGCGCAGTTCGAGGCTCTTGGGCACGGTCAGCCGCTGGTAGAAGTCGGTGACCTGGCTGGGGTTGAAGAAGCTGTCGCCCCAGGCGTTGGCCATCAGGACGGCGGTGCCGTTCGCGTTGATCCGGTCCAGGTAGCGCGCCGGGGAGCGGGTGTCCGCCCAGCTGATGACGTCGGGCAGGTCGCGGTCGGCGAAGAGGTCGTTCAGCACGCGCGCGAACTCGGGGCTCTTGCGGCCGGTCGGGGCCTGGATGCCGGCGAGCACGGCCGCGGCCTCGAGGTGCCGGGTCTGCCCGCTGTAGAGCGAGTCGGTGAGGTCGGCCCAGCCGCTGAGCGAGGCGACGGCCTTGATCCGCGGATCGAAGGCGGCTCCGAGCAGGGTCAGGCCGCCGCCCAGCGAGAGCCCCACCATGCCGATCCGGGCCGGGTCGGCCGGGGTGTGCGCGAGCGCCCAGTCGATCACCGTGGAGATGTCGGCGACGTCCTTGGGCCCGGCGACGTCGACCTGCCCGCCGGATCCCCAGAAGCCCCGCACGGTGTAGGTGACGGCGACGTACCCGTCGGCGGCGAGCGCCCGGCCCTGGGCGACGTACTCCAGGTCGTTCTGGCCCCAGCTGGCCGGCTGCACCAGCAGCGGGTAGCGCCCCTGCGGGTCGGCCCCCGGCGTCCCGGGGGCGGGCGTGAACACGTCGGCCTTGAGGACGACGCCGTCCTTCATCGGGATGTCGGCCAGGCGGAACGACCCGGTACCCGCCACGGCCGCGGCCGTGGCCTGCGAATCCGCGACGGCCGGCTGTGCGACGGCGGCCCCGCCGAGGGCGAGTGCCGCCGCGAGGACGGCACTTGCCGTCCGGCGTCCACGGCTGGGGGTGGGTCGTTCCATCACGTGCTCCATCTGTGCTCGAACCGCTCGACTGCCGGAGCGTAGCGATCTGACGAAGACTCAGGGGAGATGATGATCAGCCAAATTACTGGCCAGTAACCAACCGGTGGCGGCTGATCGCGCGTCGTCGAGCACCCACCCGCGCCGAACGCCTCTCCAGGCCGGGCGTCCGGACCTTGAGGACCGTGCGGGAGCATGGCGGGTCGGCGGGTGACCCTTCTCCTCCGCCGCCCGGGGGCTACAGCTGCTCGAAGTGGAACGAGCGGATGAAGCAGTCCCGTGGCTGACCGATCGCGAAGAGGACGCAGTCGAGGACGGACCGGGCCGTCAGCGGGTCGTCCGCGGTCCGGGAGGCCCGGTCCCAGGTGGGGTCGAGCGGGTCGCCGTCCGTGAAGTCCGGCGGGTAGAGCGAGATGACGCGGATGCCCTCGGGGCGGAGCCGGTGGGAGAGGACGTCGGCGAAGCCGGCCTGGGCGGCCTTGGCCGCGTAGAACGCGGGATGCGCCTGGGACCGGTGGTTCCGGGCCTCCGCGGCGGAGGAGACCAGGTTGACCACGTCCGCGCCCTCGGAGGCGCGCAGCAGCGGCAGGAAGTGCTTGACCGTCAGCAGGGTGCCGGTGGCGCCGGAGGCGACGGTGTCCGTGATCGCCTCGTCGTCGGCGTCCCACAGGTCGGGGCCCGCCAGGTACCGGGCGCCGTTGTTGATCAGCACGTCCACCCGGTCGGTGCGGGCGGCGACGCCCGCCGCGAAAGCCCGCACGGTGGCCGGGTCGGCCAGATCGCAGACGAACGCGTCCGCCCGCGCACCGCTGTCGGCCGCCACCTCCTCGGCCGTCCTCCGGGCGGCAGCCAGGGTGCGCGCGGAGAGGAGCACGCGCGCGCCCGCCCGGCCCGCGTGCAGCGCGAACGCCCTGCCGAGCCCACGCCCGGCCCCGGTGACCACCACGGTCCTCCCGGCGAGATCCATCCGCGCCCCTCCGTCGAGCTTCTCCTGTTGATCACGGTCAGCGTAACCGTGTGTCGAGGTCCAAGAGGTCCAGTGCCCCGGCAGGGTAAGGCCGGTGG
Organism: Kitasatospora sp. NPDC059599; assembly: GCF_042735125.1. Classification (NCBI taxonomy): domain Bacteria; kingdom Bacillati; phylum Actinomycetota; class Actinomycetes; order Kitasatosporales; family Streptomycetaceae; genus Kitasatospora; species Kitasatospora sp. NPDC059599. The sequence continues at coordinate 22,746 of NZ_JBHWCL010000035.1, forward strand.
ACGGCGGACGGTCCTCCCGGCGAAGGCCGGCCGGGCCGGGATGTCGCCGCCGGCTGGCACCATGTCGGGCATGGTGACGACACTGCGCATCGAGGGCTTCTCCGCGGCCGGCCGGCCGGTCTCCACGCCGATCACCAAGTTCGGCGGCCAACCCGTGTGGCGCACGGGCGCGGAGTGGCCGATCAGCGCGGCGTGGGACCGGCCGATGCGGTTCGTCGGCCAGATCGAGCTGGGCCCGGTCCTCGGAGCGGCCGGCCACGGGAGGACGGCCTACCTCTTCGTGACCCACGCCGATCACGAGGAGGACTTCTTCGATCCCGACGTCATCGACCCCGACGGCGGCGAGAACGCGGTGATCGTCCAGCCGGGCGGCCACTACACCGGCCCGGTGCGCCCGTTGGCGACCGGACCCGGGATCTACGCGGGCGACGGGTCCGCGGTGGAGTTCACCGTCGGCCTTCGCTCCGTCGAGGAGCCCGATGCCCTGACGGACGAGGAACGCGCAGCGCTGCCGGCTGCCGACCGGGACCGCCGCGTCGAGCGGATCGGCGGCATCGGGATCGACGGCGACAAGATCGGCGGGACGCCGGTGTTCTTCCAGGGCGAGGAGTGGCCGGACGGCGGGCCTTGGCGGCTTCTTCTGCAACTGGACTCGAACTGGGTGCCGTTCCGCCTCGTCCTCGGTGCGTCGCCGAGGCTGTTCGCCTTCGTGTCCGAGGACGGCGACCAGGGGAAGCTGCTCGTCCAGGACTCCTGAGCGGGGGCGGCCTCGGGAGCGTCCGCGTGCGACCTCAGAGGGCCGGGCCGGCGGCCACGGCGGGTTCCACGGCCACGGACGGGTCCACGTCCACGTTCAGATCCACGTTCAGATCCACGTTCAGATCCACGTCCAGGTGCCCGGAGAGCGCGCGCAGGAAGTCGACCGCGTCGAAGGCCTCGCCCGCGGAGGCGACCCCGACCGTCCGGGTCCGTCCGGTGAGAATGCGGTGCACCGCTTCCACCGCCAGCGGCGCGGAGACGGCGTAGATGTCCCGGCCCCGGGCCACCGCCCGACGCCGCTCGCCGCCGTTCCGCACCACCACGTCGACCAGGAAGGTCTGGTCGGAGCGGCCCCGCTCGTCGGCCGCGACCGGTGCGGGCGTTTGTGGTGCGGCGAGGTCCCGGACGGCCTCGACGGTCATGTAGCTGTGCAGGTCGGTGACGGCCAGGTGGCTCGGCACGGTCACGATGTCCGCCATGGCGAACTCGCCGATGACCGGGCGGGTGCCCAGCGGCTCGGGGAAGGCCCATTCCAGGGCCGGCAGCTCGTCCTGGTGGTGCGTCAGCCGGCCGCCGGTGTGGCGCAGCCGGCGGTCACCGCGCCGCTCCCGCGAGACGGTGCCCGACAGCCGGGTGCCCGGGGTGGGGTGCCAGCTGTTCAGCCCGTAGGCGATGTGAACCTCGTCGGCCGCCGTCCAGTCGTCCATCGCGGCGGTGGCCAGCAGGTCGCCGAGGCCGCCGTAGAAGGCCATCGCGGGGACCACCACGGTGCCCGCGGCCCGGGCGCGTTCGGCGAACCGGTCGAAGGTGTCCAGGTTGGCCTCGATCTCCGCCGCCACGTCCACGTAGGGGATTCCGGCGCGCAGGGCCGCCTCGACCACCGGGGCGACGGTGTCGGCGAACGGCCCCGCGCAGTTGATCACCGCGTCGGTGCCGGCCAGCGCGCGGTCCAGCGAGTCCGCGTCCTCGACCGAGGCCGGCCGCGCCTCGCTGCCGGGGTGCTCGGCCGCCAGTGCCGCCAGCTTGCCGGCGTCCCGGCCGACCGGCACCGGGCGGAAGCCCCGCTCCCGCAGCTCCGCCACCACGAACCGCCCGGTGTGACCGTACGCCCCGAACACCGCGACCGACTGCCCCATGGTCCTGCCTCTTTCCTGTGCGTTTCCCGTTGCCGCCATCCTGCTCGTGCGGCCCGCCGGGCGGTGAGTGTCCGGAACGACACGGCTCGTACAATTCCGGACATGGCTTCCGTCGCCCTGGCCGTCACCGACGGCATGCTGCATTTCGAACTCGCCCTGGCGCACGAGGTGTTCGGCTCGCGCCCGGCGGCCCTCACCGGCCCCTGGTACGACCTGGCGGTCTGCGGCCCGGGCCCGGTCCGGGTCGAACGGTTCCGCCTGGAGCCCGACCACGGGCTCGACCGGCTGGCGGCCGCCGACACCGTGATCGTCCCGGGCTGGGCCGACGTGGACGTGGACCCGCCCACCGACCTGGTCGACGCCGTGCGCGCGGCCCACCAGGCGGGCGCGCGGGTGGCCTCGCTCTGCACCGGCGCGTTCGTGCTGGCCGCCGCCGGACTGCTCGACGGCTGGCGGGCCACCACGCACTGGGCCCACACCGACGTACTGGCCACCCGCTACCCGCGGGTGACGGTGGACCCGGACGTGCTCTACGTGGACAACGGCAGCGTGCTCACCTCCGCGGGCAAGGCCGCCGCCATGGACCTGTGCCTGCACCTGGTCCGCCTCGACCACGGCGCCGCGGTCGCCAACACCGTGGCCCGCCGCCTGGTCGTGCCGCCGCACCGGGACGGCGGCCAGTCCCAGTTCGTCACCACTCCGGTGCCCGCCCCGGAGAACCACCCGCTCGCCGACCTCTTCCCGTGGGTGCTGGAGCGGCTCGACCAGCCGCTGACCGTGGAGGACCTCGCCCGTCAGGCCCGGATGAGCTCGCGCCACCTGGGTCGGCACTTCCGGGCGGTCACCGGCACCACGCCACTGCAGTGGCTGCTCATCCAACGCATCCGCCACGCACAGGAGTTGCTGGAGACCACCAACGACGGGATCGAGCGGATCGCCAGTGCCACCGGCATGGGCACCGCCACCACGCTGCGCCGCCACTTCCACCGCACGGTCGGCGTGCCGCCGGACACCTACCGCCGCACGTTCCGCTCCTGACACCGGTGTCGACGGCGGGCTGGGCGGCTCGGCGGTCGGTGCGTGTCGGTCCCGGGCGGCGCCGGCGGCGGAGACGGCGAGCGCGAGAGGGACCGGCAGGATGACGGTTCCGCGGCGGCCGGGAGGACGGCACACCCGTGCGACCGGGCCCGCACCGGGCCAGGTCAGGTGGTCCCGGAGACCACGGACCCCGCTCGTGACCGTGCAGAGGCTCCCCCAAAATGGTTTGCCTCCGGGGAGGGCACCCTGCCACTGTCGGGTCGGCCGTGCGTGCAGGTGAAGGAGCAGACGGTGGCGCTCGTCAGGAAGGGGTCCCGGCGCACGGTCGTGGACGGTGTCACCTACCGTTGGCGCATCCGCCACAAGCCGACCCACCGTCAGGTCAACGGGTGGACGCCGCTGACGATCGCGGTCGAGGACGCTACAGTCCCGGGAACCACGTTGGTCGTCCGGACCGATCGCATCCACCCCCAGAACTGGTTCAGCCCGACGAAGCCGATCCTTCCGGCTGATGTCGCCCGGGCCGTACGGACCGCTCTCGCGCGAGGGTGGACGCCGCTCGCCGACGGATCCCCCTTCCACCTCGACCTCTCGGGCGCGAGCACGTTCGCCGAGGACGCAGGCCTCGCCGGGGACTTGTCGGAATAGTCGCGGGCTCGGTGCGGGCCGGTACGGAGCAGGCCGGGTGCGGAGCAGGCCGACGCGGCCTCGACCGGCGGCGGCGTGCTGGTGGGAAAATCCGCTCACCGAGCAAGGAATGCGCCGCCGTCGACGACGGCCGGAGCGCCTTCGGCCGCTATCGCGGCCGTCCTCCCGGCCGCCCTCTCGGCCGCCATCTTGAGCGCTTCGCCGAGGCGGCCGCAGCCGCCGTCGGAGGCCACCCCAGCCGGCCCGACCCCGAGCGAGCCCACTGCCGAACCCGGTCGGCCCCGGCCCCGGCCCCGGCCCCTGACCGTCCGCCCCCACCCCTGACCGACCGTCCGACTGCCACCCGGCCACACCGACCGAAAGTGCTGCTGACATGCGAACCCCCGCCCTCTTCACCGTCGACCTCCCCGGCCCGGGCCGACTGAGCACCATGGCCCGCCCCCGCGGCAACGACTGGCTCGAAGACGAGATGGCCGCGCTCAGGAACTGCGGCGTCGACGTCCTGGTCTGCGCGCTCACCCGCCCCGAACTCGACGAACTCGGCCTCACGGACGAACCCCGGATCGCCGCCGCAGCCGGGCTGCGGTTCGTCGCGATACCCATCCCCGACCGGACCGTCCCCGACCGCACCGCGATCCTGCCCACCCTGCACGGGTTGGCCGAACGGCTGCGCGACGGTGCCCACGTCGTCACCCACTGCCGGGCCGGCATCGGACGCTCGTCCCTCCTCTCGGCCGCACTCCTCATCCTCAACGGCGTCGACCCCGACACCGCCTGGGACCGGATCGAACGGGCCCGCGGGCTCGCCGTTCCGGACACCGCAGAGCAGCGCGAATGGACGGTGGATCTGTTCAAGCCGGCCTGACAATCTGCCGCCCGCTGCGCCCGGCCGCCTGCCCCGCCCTGCCCCGCCCGGCCCCGCGACGCCCGGAGGTCACGCAAAATCGCGTGACAGCCGCGGCGGGCTTCGTGACCATGGCCCGATGCCCTTGGAACCTGACCTTCTCCGCCTGAACATCGTGTGCCCACCGCCCGGTGAGGGCATCCTGGAGGTCCGCCCGTTCATCGGTGGCCGGGACCTCGTGGCCGACGCGGCCCCCCGCGACGGGGGAGGCCGCCGGTACGTGGGGGCGGGGCCCCGGTACCTGTTGGACCGGGGCGGGCCGTTGCGTGCCACGACGACGCCCCACGAGGTGCGTCTCGCGTGGGCCGGGTGCGGTGTGGAGATGTGCTGTGGCGCGCTGTACGTGACGGTCGGACGGGACGGGGAGCACGTCGTCTGGGCGGGCTGGCGCGACCCGGTCGACGAGGACCTCGACCTGCCGGAGCTGCGGTTCGCCGCGGGTCAGTACGAGGCCGAGGTCCTGCGAGCCGAGGAGGACCGCGGGTGGGAGTGGCCGGGAGGGGCGGTCGCGCGGCTGCTGGAGGCTCGGCTGAGGGGCCGCGAGGACTGGCTGGCCAGGTGGGACTGCGAGGTGGAGGACGTCTGGGCCGCCCGCCAGGAACCCGATCGGATCCACCTCCTTCTGAGGCATCCCCGGAACCGGGCCGATACGGATCTGCCCTGGATCCAGTTCGGGACGACCCTCTGGATCTCCGCGGAGGACCCGTCGGACCAGGTCGAGGAGCTCGAAGCGCGGCTGACCGCAGGCGATCCCCGGGCCACCGCCGAGGTCTGGGGAGGTACGCACCACGCCGAGCAACTGGGCTACCCGTGGCCGCCGGCCGATCCGCTGTTCATGTGAACGTCGGGGAGGGGCGAACGTCGGGCAGTATCATCCCAGGTCACGACGGTGTGCGAGGTATCAGGACGGGAAGGGCGGGCCCATGGAGGTCGATGCGTGGCCGGCGCTCCTGCGCTCCGAGCAGTTGACCGCGCTCTACACCGAAGTGCCGCCCCTGGAGGGCCTGGTGCTGCGGTCGGTGCACCTGGATCCGCGCGGCGCCGGGGTGACGTTGCGGGTCGAGTTCCCGTCCTTTCCCGACCTCGCCCCGCAGGCCTGGGCGGATGCGGGCTGTGACCGGTTCGAGGCGCAGATCGGGTTCACGGCGGTGGAGGAGGACCTGCGGATGCGGGGCGTTCCCGGTGCCACCGTGGTCGACGTCGAGGTGAGCCGCTACCTGCGGGACCGGGAGCGGCGGATCGAGGTCGGGGTGCGCGGCCGGGGGTTCTCGCTGGACTTCACCGCGTACGCCGAGGTCACGGCGAAGCACCTCAACGCCTACGCCACCCGCCCCGGCGACGCCGGACCGTACGCGGCCGAGCGGTGGTTCGTGAGCCCGATCGACCGGCGCCTGTTCGGCAGCGCGCTGCCGCCCACGACCGCGAAGGTGTTCCATGGGTGACCACGACTGGTCCGCCGAGCTGGTGAACCCCGGGACGGTCCGCGAGGTGCTGGGCTCCCCGCCGCCCCCGCTGAGCGACTACGGCCTGGACTCCGTCCTGGTCGACGAACGCGAAGCGTCCGTGACCTTGCGGTTCTCCGCACGGGCCGTTCCGGCCGGTGCTGCGGACCGGTGGCGGGAGCACGGCCACAACGCGGTCGAGTTCGTGCTGGTCTGCGTCGGTGTGACGGACTTCGAGGTGGACGCCTGGTCGGGCTGGCCCACGACCGACGCCACGCTCACGGGCAGGAGGGTCGTGCTCGCCGGCCGGGGCAAGCACGTGTCCTTCGTGGCGGCCGGGATCCGCGCAGAGCCGCCGGTCGGACGGCTCTGGGGCGCCGAGTGACGCACGGCCGTGGGCCGAGGGGGAAGCCCCACCCGGCCCACGGCCCCGGCCCCCGGCCCCCGCTCCTCGCCGTACGTCACCCGGCGCGGGCGCTCAGTGCCAGTTGCTGATCTTGACGTCGCGCGGTGCGGGCGCACCCGTACCGGTTTCCAGCACGGCCTTGAGGCTCATCAGGAACGTGGCCCACTTGGTGCTGCAGTGGTACATGAACTCGACCGGCTCCCTCCAGTCCTCGTGCCGGAACAGCACGATGGTGAAGTCGTCCTCCTGCTTGAGGTCGAAGCGGATCCGGGTGCCGATCCACTCCTCGGGGCCGTCGATGACCTCCCAGACCACCCGCCGGCCGGGCTCGGTCTCCAGGACTTTCATGTCGAAGCCGCCGGGGCCGAAGCGGAACCGGACCACTCCGCCGACGCCGGGGTCGCCGTCCGTCTCCTCGGTCCACCAGCTCGCCAGTCCGTCGACCGTGGTCAGGGCGGCGTGGACGGCCTCCGGGGACGCGGTGACTCCGATCCGGTGCAGGATGTCCGCCATGGCGGTACCTCCCTCTCGTGTTGGCGCCCACGATCGGGCGCGCTCGTGCGTTCGGGTCTGTGCGCTCAGCTCTCCTGGCTGCGTTGGATGGCCTCGGCGATCCGCTTGATGCGGTGCAGGCGGGCGTCCCAGGCGGCGCCGACCGACGACAACTGGGCGACGGCGCGGGCGAGTTGCGCCTCGTCGACTTCGTAGCGGCGTTCGCGTCCGGAGGGCGTGTCGTGGACGAGGCCGACCCGGCCGAGAACGCCGAGGTGCTTGGCGACCGCCTGGCGGGTGACCGGCAGTTGTTCGCTGAGGGTGGTCGCCGTGCCGCCGTCGTCGGTCAGGAGCAGGTCGAGCATCCGGCGCCGGATGGGGTCTCCCACCGCGGACCAGAGCTCGTCGTCGACGGCGACGCCCGCGGCCGCGTTCACCGCCGCGCTCACGGGTGCGCCACCACCCGGGCGACGTACGTGACGAGGCGTGGCAGGAAGTGGTCCCAGCCGTTGGCGTGGTCGCGGTAGGTCTCCTCCAGGACGGCCGCCTCCCAGCCCTTCTCCCGGAATCCCGTCTCGGTGAAGCGCAGCAGTGTGCCGCCGTCCGACGGGACCAGGTCGAAGGTGACCAGGAGGGAATTGCCGGGCTTCGCGGTCTCGCCCTGGTCGTAGGCCCAGCGGAAGCTGAACCGCCGGGGCGGGTCGGCCTCCACCACCGTGAGCGGTGCGACCTGCACGTCCGGTGTCCCCACGCCGAACGAGATGACCCCGGTGGTTCCCGGGACCGGCTTGAGGTCGGCTTCGTCCGGCCACCACTCCCGCAGGTGTTCGGGGGTGCTGATGACCTCGTAGACGATCTCGGGCGTGGCCTCGACGTGGATCTCCCGCGCGATGCTGCCGTACTCCATCCCGCTCTCCTCCTCGGATATTCGCAACCTTTGGTTGCATGTAACGGTAGACCGCTCCACCGCGATGCGCAACCTTTGGTTGCTCCAGGAGGGTGTCCGGCCCGGCCGGATGCGCACCCGGCTCTGAGTCCGGCCGGGTTCCCCGAACCGGCGGCCCGGCGATCAGAACGGAACCGGCAGTCCCGCCTCGCGCAGCTTGGACAGGGCACCCGACATGCACTGCTGTACGGTGCGCCCGTCAGCGCGCAGCCCGAGCTCCAGGGGACCCCCACTGGCGGCGAACGTCCAGGCCGGCGCGTTGTCGGCCACCCGCGCGGCATCCACCCTGATCATGGCGTTCACGCCCTGCTCACCCAGCCACTCCAGGATGAGCAGCGTCACGTCCTCGACGCCACGATCCTCGTCGATCTTCGGCCAACGGCCCCGGTTCCCAGTCACCGTCCGGACTCTACCCAGGGCCCCGCACCGATCGGCGCGTCGAGGGGCAGCCGGACCGATCAGTGCCCGGGCCTCCAGTCCGCCGAGGCGTTGTTCCCGCGGGGCCGGCCCGCAGGGCGAGGCCCCACCGGACGTCGTCGTGGTGTCGGTCACCCCAGGCTCTCGGCGACGTGGACGAGTTCCTCGTCCGAGAGCCGCGGGGGCGCGCCGGTGGTGACGACGAAGGTGGAGGTCCCGTCCGACCACGTCAGCGAACGGGGCCCGTTCTGGGCATCCGATTGCGTGATGGTCGCGGGGTGGCCCTTGACGGTGGCGGCCCGGCCGTCCGGCGGTGTGCTGTTCCGGAGGGTCTGGCTGATGATCAGGGACCCCTGTTCGGGCCCCGTGCCCAGCCGGTACCCGATGGCCCAGGCCGGAGTGTCAGTCGGGAGCGGGGCCACCCCGGGCAGGGCGACCATCCTGCCTGCGGGGTAGGGGTAGTAGTTCTCCGGCAGGAACGCGGGCCGGAGCAGATCGCGCTCGTCGAAGTGGACGGCGGCCTTGCCCGTCGTGTCGTTCAGTGCCCTGGTCCCGAGCGGGTTGTTCAGGTGGGTGGTGATCTGTGCGTAGCCGCCCAGGTCACAGAACCCCGAGCGGACCGAATGCCGCAGGGAGACCTTCACCGCGCCTGCGGACTCACGGGCCACGAGCTCGGGTCGGTTCTCACACCCCCAGCCGATGCTGAGGGTCAGGGTCCGGCCGTCGGAGCCGACCAGCAGCGGGTAGCCGGCCACGGGGCCTTCGTGGATCTTGATCTCCGGACCCTGGTCGATCCACGCGTTGAACGCGAGTCCGACACCGACAACGGCCGCGACGGCCACGGCGGTCAAGCGATTCCGTCGTCCGCGCTTCGACATCTGACGGATGGTGCCTGGCTCCACGGACCCTCCCCGGCGGTCACGACCATGCTTGTGGCGGGGCGTGTGCGAAGTCAAGCGCGCCAGGAAGCGGCGCCCACCGGGCAGTTCGGGCAGTGGCGCTCCACCGGCCCCGGCCGGGCGAGGCGGGTTGTCAGTCCCGGTCGGCAGGATGACGGGTGACGCAGCAGCCCGTACCGAGGAGCGCATCGTGACCGCCGCCACCGACACCGAGCCGACCCGCCACCCCGTCTTCCAGACCCTCTGGTGCGCCACCGACCTCGGCCCGCACCGCCCGTGCGGCGGCACGTACCAGTGGTACGACGCGGACACGCTGCCGCCACTGGACCCGGCCCGCTTCGACGGCGGATTCGGGTGGCTCGGCGGCACCGGCCCGCTGGTGCCGGAGGCGGCCCGGCACCTCGACGCCGTCGCCGCCGAGCTCGCGGACGCCGGGATCGTGCTGCCCGCAGAATTCATCGCGTTCCAGACCGGCGCCGACAGCGCCCGCGCCCTGGACGCGGTGTCGGCCACGGCCTGCTGGACGGACGTCTCCTCGCCGATACCGAGCCCGGTCGAGCCCGGTGCCTTCCTGGTCCGCTTCCTGCGGGACCAGCAGGACTGCGTGCACTGGTACCTCTACCTCCGCCCCACCGGCGACGCCTTCGTGGTGGCCTCCCCGCTGGACCTCGAAGACGCGCCCGGCTGGGACGAACCGGCCACTCCGGTGGACTGGTTCGGATCCATCGCCCGGTGCGCCTCCTCCTTCGAGGAGTTCGCGTACCGCTTCTGGGTGGAGAACCGCCTGTGGTGCGCCCTGCACGGCTACGGCGACGAAACCGTGGACGGCGAACTCGCCGGATACCTCGCGCACTACGAGCAGGCCTGACCGCCGGGGCGGGCGGCGCGGCGGGCGGCACCCGTCCGGGTACGGGCCGCCCGGCTCGGCGCCGCCCGATGCCGACCGCGGCCACCGGGCCGGGGGCGACGAAGGGCTTCGCGGCGTCGTCGGCGGCCGGAACGGGCTCAACGGCACCGGTCGGAGCGTGCACAGCAGCCGCGGATCCGGGCTCACTGCCCGCAGGCTCACCGGCTACTGCCGGATCGTCCGCCGCTACGGACGCGACCGCTCGCTCTGCCCGGCCAAGGGCAGGGCCTGACCCATCGCGGTGACGAGGGTGGAGGAGACGTGGCGCAGGGCGGGGTCCGCAGTGATGAAGACCGTTTCGATTCCGGTGACGACGTCGATTCCGACCCGGCGGCAGTAGTCGACCAGCAGGCCGCCGGTGTGGGAGTCGACCGTGACGTTGCTCAGGTCGGTTGCTGCCGTGCGGAGCCGGTCCAGCCGTTCGGCGACGGGGAAGCGGCCGGTCTTGTTCGCATTGAACATCACGCAGACGACGACCTCGTCGAACAGGAGGGCGGCGCGGTGGAGAACGTCCTGATGCCCTGGAGTGACCGGGTCGAAGGATCCTGGGAAGAGGGCTCGCACGATCGGAAAGGTTAACAAGCGGGTCCCGCGCGGCCGTTGCGGCTCCCGGGTGGCGGCCCCTTCTGCGGTCGGTCAGCTTTGCGGGCGGGGTGCGGACACCGGCTCGGCCGCCCTGGGTTCCCCGGGTTCGCGTCGTTGCCGTGAGTGGGCCGGCTCGGGTGTCACCCGAAGGTGCAGTGCGGCGAGCAGGAGGCAGAACGCGGCCATGGCCGACCACAGTGCGGTCGTCCCCGCGTGGGCGAGCAACTGGGTTCCGAGGACGGGTGCGAGGGTCGCGGCGACGCCCCAGCTGGTGCCGAAGACGGCCAGGTAGCGTCCGGTTCCGCCGGGTGGCGCGAGGGCGGTGACGAGCGCGTAGACGCGACCCATGACCAGCAGATCGCCGAGGCTCGTCACGGCGGCTGAGGCGAGCAGCGCCGGCAGTGTGCGGCTGAGGGCGTAGCCGGTCAGTCCCGTGGCCAGGAGGAGGTGGGCGAGGGCGAGTGTGACGGGCGTGGTGAGCCTGGTCGCGCAGGGCAGTCGGATCAGCGGTTGGGCGAGTACGGTGGTGGCCGCGGCGGCGGTGAACAGCAGCCCGGCGTCGGCGGCGGGCAGGCCCTGCCGTGCGAGTGCGAGCGGCAGGGTGATCACGGTCTGTTGGTTGATCAGGGCGTAGGCGGTTCCGGTGGCCAGGACGCTCAGCAGGGCTCGGTCACGCAGCGGCCGTACGGCGGTGGCGTCCTGGTCCGCTCCGGGTGGTGCGGGGCGGTCGCGGGGCAGGGCCAGGCGGATGAGCAGTGCGCAGGCCAGGCAGGTGGCGGCGTCGGTGACGAAGAGCCAGCGCAGGTCCCAGCGGCCGAGGAGCGCGGCGAGCAGCCCGGCGCCCATGGCGCCCGCCGCGAGCGCGGCGCTGAACAGGCTGAACGCGCGCACCCGGTGCTGCTCCGGCACGGACTCGCCGATGATCGCCTGGCTCGGGGGCTCGTAGAGCTCGAAGGCCAGTCCGAGCAGCACCGCCCCGGCGACTGCCCAGGTGAGCGAGGCGGAGGCAGCGATCGCCAGCTGTGCGGCGGCGCATCCGCCCAGGCCGAGCACGATGGTCGTGCGCCGGCCGATCCGGTCGGCCAGGTGCCCTCCGGCCAGCCGTGAGGGGATCGTCGCGAGTCCGAAGGCGGCGCTGACCAGCCCAGCCGTGGTCAGGCTCGCGCCGTGGTCGGCGCTGATCAGCGCGGTGAGGAAGGGCAGTGAGAAGGCCCCGAGTCGGTTGACGACCCGGGCCAGTAACAGCAGGCGGACGGTGCGGGGCAGTGGTTCGGAGCGCGGCACGGCGCCTCCTGTTCTCGTGAATCGCCAATGTCGGTCGGTGATCAGCGGAGGTGTGGCGGGTGCGCCGGTGTCCGCCTCGTCCTCGTGTGACCTGCGAGCCCTGCCCGACGCCGGCTGCGCCGGTCGTGGCAGCGGTCCGTGCTGCGGGCCGCTGATCCACCGTCAGGTCAGGTCAGGTCAGGTCAGGCCAGGTCAGGTCGGGTCGACGTCGCGGGCGAAGTGCGGCAGCACCATCGCGACCAGGGCGTCGACATCGGCATCGACCATGGGTTCGCCGGTCATGCCCATCCGGTGGAGCAGAGTGCCGACGACGACGTCGATGAAGAACAGGACCCTGTTCTCCGGTTCGTCGAGAGCGTCCTGGAGGGCGAGGCGGTACGGGTCCTGCAGCCGTGCGGAGAGGATCTCGCGCAGGGCCGGGTCGCTGACGGCGTCGCTGAACACGCCCGCGAACGCGTCGCCCACTCCGGGCTCGGCGATCGTCGCGGCGATCCAGCGGATGGTCGAGGACATGAGTTCGGCCTGGTCTGCGCCCTCTCGCAGCGGAGCCGGGCCGAACGCGTCGAGGAGGCAGTCCACGATCAGCGCGCCCTTCGACGGCCAGCGGCGGTAGATCGTCGTCTTCGCGATGCCGGTCGCGGTGGCGATGCGTTCGACCGTGGCGCGCGCGTAGCCGATCTCGTGGACCGTGCTCAGGGTGGCGGTGAAGACCTCGGCGTCGAGGCCGGCGCGCGGGCGTCCGGGCGGTCGGGCGGGCGGAGTTGTCGCAGTCATTCCCTCACCATAGTCAGTTACGCTACCTTAGGTATCGATACCTAAGGTAGCGTAATCATGCGGGGAGGAGAAGGCATGAACGGGGACAGCAGTGCGCGCCGGCCGTCGGCGAGCAGCAGCGGGTTGCGGCAGCAGGCACTGGGGGGCGAGCCGGACTGGGCGGCGATGACCGACGAGGAACTGGCCGCCTACCGCGAGGCGGAGAACCGCAGGCGGGCGTCGCCCGAGATGCGGGCGATCACCGGGATGCCGGACCCCGGTGCCACGATCGACTGGCAGTCGCTGGAGCTGTCCGGCCGTCGCCTGCCCGTGCGGGTCCACCGGCCGGTGGGCGAACGTGGCGCCGGCTCCACCGACCGGGCGGCGGCCCTGCCCCTCGTGCTCCACGTCCACGGTGGCGGGTTCGTCGGCACGGCGGTGCAGAGCGACTGGATCAACAGCCATCTCGCCGCCCGGTTGCCGGCCCTCGTCGTCTCGGTCGAGCACCGCCTCCTCGCCCCGGACACTCCGCTGTCGGCCGCCGCGAGCGACGGCTGGGATGCGCTCGACCACCTGGTGCGGCACGCCGCCGACTGGGGCATCGACCCGGCGCGCACCGCCGTGTTCGGCGAGAGCTGCGGCGCACTGATCACCGCCCTGGCCGCCATCCGCGCCGGGCAGGCCGGCCTGCCACTGCGGGCACAGGTGTTGGTCAACCCCGTCGCGGACGTGACCGGGACCATGTTCGACCACCCCTCGGTCACCGAGCACGCCCACAGCCCGACCCTGACCGTTCCCCAACTGCGGCTGCTGCACCGGCTCGCCGTCCCCTCGGGGACCGATCCCCGGGCCTTGTCCCCGCTGCACGCCGACAGTCTCGCCGGGCTCGCCCCGGCGCTGGTGGTGGTGCCGACCCATGACCCGCTGGCCGACCACGGCCGCCGCTACGCCGAGCGCCTGCGCGTGGCCGGGACGCCCACGCGGCTGAGCGAGTTCCCCGGGGCGACGCACGCCTTCGTCAGCATGCCGGCCGTCGTGCCGCAGGCCGAGACGGCACGGGCGGAGATCACCGAGTTCCTCCGCGACGCCCTCGGCCGCCCCGACGGCCGCTGACCGAGCGAGTCCGACGGGCGGGCCGGGGGAGGGGGAGGTCACGGCAGGCCACGGCAGGCCACGGCCTGTCGTGCCCACTCTTCCCGATCGGCCCTTGCCCCATGCCCGTTGACTCATGCCCGTTGCCCGTTGCCCGTTGTCCGTTGCCCGTTGCTCCATGCCCGTTGCTCCGGACCGTCCGGCAGCCCGACTGTCTCCGAGCGCGAGCGGCGGAGGAAGTCGGCCTCCGGTCACGAGGCCGAGTGCCGGGTGTCGGGTGCGGGTCGCCGAGTCGGGTCCCGCAGGCCCGGCGGATCGGAGGTCCACCGGCGGTCCGGCGTCCTCCACCCCTGGACGTCCACCACCCGTGACCCGGACGATCGGCCGGCCGGGCTCGGCGGGCGGCTCAGACGAGGGCGGCGACCAGCAGGGTGAAGGCGGCGACGATGACGGCGACGCGGGCGTAGTGGAAGCGGTTCCAGCGGTTCATCTGCTCCTTCCAGTCTTCGGGCCTGTTCTCGGGGGTCCAGGTCTTGCCCCGGTTGTTGATCGGGACGAGCAGCAGGACCGACATGATCACGCTGAGGATCAGCAGCGCGCCGGCGGTGACGACGAGGCCGGTGCCGTGGCGGTGCCATCCGGCGACGGCCCAGACGGCGCTCAGGGCGAGCGAGCCGATGTACCAGAACGGCATCAGGGCTCCGAGCATCCGGCCCCCGTGGGCACGGGCGAGTTGGTCGCTGTCCTCGGGGAGTTTGCCGAAGATCGGGTTCATGACGAAGGCGACGGAGAACTCCACCCCCACCATCAGGCCGACGAGCACGGTGGTGACGACCTCTAATGCGTCGAGCATGGTGACCCCTCCTGGGATCTAGCGCCGCTAGATGATGAGATGACGCTAGCGCTGCTGCCGCTTGATTGTCTAGCGATGCTAGGATCGAATCATGTCGGTACAGGAACGCAAGCAGCGCGAGCGGGCGAGCCGCGAACGCCTCATCGTGGCGACGGCCCGCGAACTCGCCGAGCAGCAGGGCTGGGACGCGGTCACCACCCGCCGGCTCGCCGAGCGCATCGAGTACAGCCAGCCCGTCCTCTACAGCCACTTCCGCGGCAAGCGCGAGATCATCGGCGCCGTCGCCCTGGAGGGTGCCGCCGAGATGGCCGTGGCGCTGAGGGCCGCGGCCTCCGCCGCGGACGGCCCCCGCGCCCGGGTCGCCGCCCTCGCCCGCACCTACCTCGACTTCGCCGAACGCAACCCGGCGGTCTACGACGCCATGTTCCGGCTCGACGGCGGCCTCGCCTTCGCCCGGGAGGACACCCCCGAGCCCCTGAAGGACGCCTTCGCCGCCCTGCTGGAGAGCCTCGGCGAGGTCGCCGGGGACGGTGTCCACACAGGACTGTTCACCGAGACGTTCTGGGCGGCCCTGCACGGCCTGGCCACCCTGACCCGGGCGGGACGGCTGCCTCCGGAGCACACCGAGTGGAGGGTGGAACTGCTGGTGGACCGGCTCGCCGTGGTCTGACGCACCGCCCGGGCGGGCACGCGGTGCCCCCGTCGTCCGGCGTCGGAAGCGTCCGGCGAACGTCCGGTCAACGTCGTGGCCGCCCGGCACGTCCCGCGGGGACGATGGAAGCCGAACCGGCCCGTCCGACCGAAGGGGCAGACATGCAGTTCAAGCTGGGGCGCCGACTCGCCTCCCTCACCGCGGTGACCGCACTGACCGTCACCGGCGTCACGCTCGCGTCGGGAAGCGCGTCCGCCGCAAGCGGATCCGACTCCAACTCCGCGCACGGCGTGGAGATCACGGGCTGGCACACGTTGGACGACAACCCGTGGGTGTCCGCCCAGCTGTGCAACCACCAGAGCTCGGCGAACAGCTTCTACTTCTGGATCAAGGACACGGCGGGCGACAACGTCACCAGCCCGGGGCACGTCACCCCCGTCCTCGCGCCCGGCCAGTGCGACTCCATCTCCGGCGAGGACTACGGCAGTACCCCGATCCAGGTCTACGCGAGGTCCGGAAGCGCGTGGACCTTCGGCACCGACCCGATCAGCCTCGGCTGAAAGCCGCTGCGCCGAAGCCGCTGCGCCCGAACGGGCTGCGCCGCGCCGCGCCCGCTTCCGCTGATCACCAACCCGGGTGCGCCGCCGCCCGGCGGCAGCGCACCCGGGTCCGTGCGGGGTGCCGGCCGACGCGGCAGGCACCCCGGCGACCTCGCGGCACCACGGCAGCACGCCCCCGGCGCCACCTTCCCGAGGACGGACGACCACGGCAGAATGCCAGTCGTGAGCGATCCCTTGAGTGAGGCGTGGGACTTCCAGATCCGGGCAGCAGCGGACCAGGACGACTCCTGCCGGATTCCCGGCCGGTCATGGGTTCCGCCGATCCTGCACGACCTGGTCCTGGCCGCGAGGCGCACGTCGCTGAGCCGCTACTACCCGTTCACGAGTCATGCGACGCTCCGGTTCAGCACCGGGCCCCAGTGGTGGGCCGGCGACGGGGACGTCCTCGCCGTCGCCGTCGCGCTGGTGCCCGAGGGGCGCTACCTGGTCTGCACCCTGCCGACGGCCGACGGGGTGTCCTCGGTGGAGGAGCTCGAAACCGCCAGTGCCGACGAAGCCGTCGCCAGGGTCGAACAACTGGTGCACGCGGCCGGCTGAGCCCGGGTGCGCCGTGATGTCCTGGGGCAGCGGGCCCTGGTCAACGAGGCGGTCCAAGGTGCGGGTCGGCGTCGGGAGTCGTGGCGGTCCGCCCCGGCCAGGTCACGGCCGAGCGGGATTCCGTGGCGACGGGGTCAGGCCTCGATCGTGACGTGGACGGGCGTCAGGTCGGCGCGGTACTGGACGGCAGGCCAGTAGCCGTCCATGAAGTAGCGGTTCCCGGGCTCCTCGAAGTGGACCTCGAAGTCTCCCGAGCGGTAGACGACCAGCGTGTGCGGCGTCATCACCTCGGGGAAGCGGGCCTTCTCCTCCTCGGTCTCGTCGCCCTCCGCGAACGCGGTCCAGATGAACGCGGTGCCGTCGCGGCGGATGCGGTCGAACTCGGCCACGAGCCGGCGTGCGTGGGGCAGCAGTTCGGCGGTCTTCTCCGGTCCGGCGCTGTCGAACCACATCTCCAGCCGCCGTCCCGGGACCGCCGCCGCGCTCCCGGCGGTCCGGCCCTCCGGTCGGGGCTCGGCCGGCTCCGGGGTGGTGCCCACGTGGAGGATGCGGGTCGGCAGCAGGCCTTCGGGGCGCAGGCCCGTCGCCAGAAAGGCCTCTTCGACGTGCTGCTCGTACCAGGGGTTGTGCTCCTCGGCGATCACCTTGTAGCCGGTGCTGAACTGCCGCGGCGTGCCGGTGACGGACCGTCCGTCGGCGCTGGTCAGGGTGAAGCGTTCGCTGTCGTGACCGATCCGTCGTACCCGGAACGACCTGGGCAGCCGGACGAAGGCGGTGCTGCCGGGAAGGTCGACCGTTGCCGTCTGTGCGCCGTCGGCGGCGGTCCGGACCACGAACACGCTCGACAGCTCGGGCGCGACGCATATGAGGCCGCCTGCTCCGACGGCCCGTCTCAGCTCCTCCGTGTCGCCGTTCAGCGCCGATGCGATGATCCGACTGTTGGGCATGACGCGCCTTCCCGAACCGCTCCGACAGGACGGCGCCACGGTACTCCGCTGCCGATCCCCGACCGACCGGGCGCTGACTCCTGACGGACGCGCAACCCGGCCGCATCGACGGTCACCTGGGACACCCGGACTGTCAGAGCCAGGGGCTACGGTGCCGCCGTGGACGTTGCCGATCTCGACTACCGGGGCTGCTGGTCCGTCGGATCGCGGCCACCCCGTGCTGCGGTGACTCCCCGTCGTCCGCAGCCCCCGGCCGCCCGTGCCGACGACCGGCTCCTGGCACGACGAGCCCCCGTTCTGAGGCCTGCCCAGCAGGGTCCGAACTCCCTTGGCCCGTAACGCTGGACCGTGCACCACCCGGGCTCGACGGCACCACCGTCCGCAACGGCAAGGGGCCCGTCTTCCCAGGGGTGGCGATGATCACTAAGGTGTGGAAGTTGTGAGTATGCGTGAATCCGGTGACGACCTGTGGGCAGAGTTCGTCAAGGAGTTCGAGAAGACCAACGCGGCACCGGAACCGAGTGCCGCCGAACGGGCGAACCAACCCGCGCGCCGAGACCGGCGCCGCCGGTTGCTGCTTCCGGCGGCCGCTGTGCTGCTGGCGGCAGCAGGAGCGGCGGTGTACCTGCTCCGGCCGTCGGCCCCGGCCCCGGCCGCCGCGCCGGCGGCTTCCGCGTCGGCCCCGTCTGCTGTGCCTGCCGACCCGGCCGCGCTGACCTCGTCCGCTCCCGCGCTGCACGTGGTGACCCCGCCGGCCGACGTCCCGCTGACGGCAGCCGACGCTCCGTCCTCGGCGATCCCGCTGTCCGTCTTTCCGGCGCAGGTGCAGGGGTACACGCTGGTGGCCGACGTGGCGAACCCGGTGTGCACCGGCCCGGACACCGTGGCGCCGACGCTCGCCGGGTTGATCACGCAGGGCCACGGCTGTCTCGGCGTCGACCTGGCGCTGTACAAGGACGCCGAGGGCAACCAGTACAACCTGGCGCTGTTCACGATGAACGACCCGGTCGAGGCCCTGCACCTGGTGACCTTCCTGGCCTCCCACCCCGGCGACTACGAGGTCGCCGTCCAGGTCCCGCCCAAGGACTCGGGTCTGCGCCAGTTGCCGGCCGACAGCGGCCTCGTGCAGAACTTCGCGGTCCACGGGCACGGCATGCTCGTCGGTACGGCCCAGTGGTCCGACGGTCGGACCGCGGACTTCGACAAGCTGGTGAAACAGCTCTCGCCGTTGACCGGGGCCGTCGGGCTCAACATTCCGGCCTGACGGACCGGCGGCTCCCCAGGAGGCGGCCGAGGGCGGCAGTGTGCGGGCGGGAACCGTACGGGCCGCCCCCGGTCGCCCCGGTCGGTCCCGGCGGCCGCCCCCGGAGCCGGGCCTCCCGGGACCGCATGTCGGAGCCACGGTCTACGCTCCCCACCACCTACGAGTTTCGGGGAAGACGGATGTCCTACGACGATGACGAGTACCTGCCCGCACTGATCACCGCCCTGGCCGATCCGTCCGCGCAGACGTGGACGATCGACGGCTGGCGGATCGAACGGGTCGGCCTGGTCCAGGGGTCCGACGACCACTGCACGATGTACGACCCGCTGGGGCCGGAGGGCACGAACGCTCCGATGCGGCCCGGCGGCACGCCGGTCTACCTGGTCTCCCGCGCGGACGCGCCGGGCGCCCCGGTGGCCGCCCTGGTGCACCCCTGCGAGACCGTCCCGGTGCGGATGCAGGACTGGGGCGACCGCCTGGCGACCCCGTCCGGCCTGGCCGTGTTGCATGCGAACCCGGGTACCGGGTGGGTCGAACCGGCCGTCCCGATGCTCAAGCGCACCTGGGCCGTCCTGCACGCGCGCGCCGCCGACAGCTCCGACTGGAGGCTGGAGAACTTCCGCGACATGCTCCGGAGGGCTTCGGTGGATCCGGCGGACTGGCCGGTGGAGCCGGTCGAGGGCGACTTCGCGAACGACTGGCTGATGATCCCGGACGAGGCCGGCACCGGCACCGTGCTGGGCATCCTGGTCGACCCGGACGGGTCCGACACGACCGAGTGCCTGGACGCCGAGGGCAACACGGTGGCGACCCTGCTCACCTTCCGCTAGCGATCCGCCGGCGGCATCCCGGTCCATCCTCCGTGCCCTCCGAGGCCGCCCGAGGCCGTCCGCAGCCGTCCGCGGCCGACCGCGGTCACCGCTGCGCGAGCCCGGCCGCCGTGGGAGCACCGACGCGTACGTCAGTGCTCCCACGCCACCCGAGGCGCCGGTGCAGTCCGGTCGGCCGGGGGAGTGGTCACCGGTGGCGTCGGCGGGACCTGCGGAGCAGGACGCACACGGTGGCGAGGACGAGGGTGGCGATCACCGCGGTCATGGGGGTGGGGAGGTGCCCCGGATCGGCGGCCGACGCGGTGACGGCCCCGGCGCCGCCGGGAGTCGTCGGGAAGGTGATGGTGGCGCGCGTGGTGCGTTCGACCAGGCCGCTCCTGAGCGTCAGCTCCGCGTTCCACGGGCCGTTCGGCAGCTGCGCGTCGAGCGGGACGACCGCCTCCGCGACGTCGCCCGGTGCCACGGTGGTGCCGGTCTTGACCGGGAAGGGTCCGGCGTGGAGCCCGCCCGGCCCGTCGGCCAGGGAGAGTGTCCCGGTGATGTCCAGGGCGCGGCTGCCCGTGTTGTGGACCCGGGCGCGGACCTCCTTCCGCCCGTCGCGGGTCTTGGCCGGGTAGAACCGCTCGATCGTGAAGTCCGAGGGCGGCGCGCCTCCGGGACCGACGTCGACGTACATGCGGATGCCGACCCGGCCCAGGATCGTCAGATTGTGCGTGCGGTCCCCGGGGTCGCCGGTCTGGGCCCAGATGACGCCGTACCGCTCCCCGGCCGAGGCGTCCTTGGGTACCCGGATGGTGGTGCGCACCTGAGCCGAGGCGGAGGCCGCCAGGTCGAGGTCGGTCTTGTCGAGCGACGTCCAGCCGGTCAGCTCGTTGGGGGTGTGGTCCGGCGCGAAGGTGAATTTTCCGTCCGCGATACCGGCCGCCGCGGCGTACACGGTGACGTGCATCGACGTGGACGACTCGTTGCTGACCTCCACCTGGCGTTCGATGGTCGAGCCCGGTGCGACGTGGTCGACGAGGTAGGCCTGGGCCCTGGGATCGGCACGTTGGCTCTCCGGGGCGTCGAGCAGCTTGATGCCGATGGTCTTCCTCGTCGGACTCGGGTGGCTCGTCGGGCTGGGGTGGCTCGTCGGGCTGGAGTGGGGGGAGGGCGTCCCGGGCATCCCGTCCGCGCCTGCCGGCATCACCCCGATCGCCTGGACGACGGCCAGCACCATCAGCAGGACCCAGGAGCGGCGCGCGCGCTTCATCCGGTCAGGCAACGGAGTGGGTCAGCGTTCCGGAGTAGCTGCCGCTGACGGCGCTGGCGGGCACGGAGATGCTGACCGTCGGGTCCCAGGTCGCGGTGTTGTCCCCGACGCCGCTGCTCCCGGTGACCACGGTCTGCGGGCTGTTGCTCAGCGTGATGTTCGTCGGGGTGGCGGTGATGGTGCCGGTCGTCGTCACCGCCCCGACCGAGTAGGTGGCGTCGGAGGCGGGCACCGTCGAGGGGCCGTTCGCGAAGTCCGTCGCCGACGCGGTCACCGTCCAGGCGGCCGAGAGGAGGGCGCGGTCGTCGGTGACGCTCACGGCGCCGATCGGCGCGCTGATGTTGGTGCCGGGCGCTCCCGAGCCGAGGGCGGCGCTGACCGGCACCGACATCGACAGCGCGCCGGACGTGATGGTGAACGAGACCGTGGTACTGGGGTCGGCCGCTGCTCCGGCGAGGCCCGGCTGGACCATGACGAGGACGACGGATGCGGCCGCAGTGGGTAGGATTCGCATACGCACAGTTGCTCCTGAAGTAGCCACCCGTGAGCGGGCATGCCGATTGACGTAATGTCAGACAATCGGGCGCAACTTCTTCACGCAAGCCGACGCCGGTCACGCTCCGCCACGGGAATGACCGTATTTCAGCCGGACAGAAGCCCGGCCCGCCCGGCCCGGCGCCCCCGTGCCGCCCGCGCTCACCCACGAGGAGGCGGAAGCCTCCTCACCGGAGCCGGCCTGTGGGCCGGCGGCGATCTCGCGCACCTGCGGTTGCCGTGTGTGACCGACCGGGTGTGCCACGTGCGGCCAGGCCCCTGGGCCCGCGCGACGCCGACCGTTCGACACCGCCCGCTCGACACCAGCGGCTCGACACCACGCGCTCGACGCCGACCGCTCGGACGCGACGGCGGGGCCCCGTCGCCGCGCCGGAGCGAGGGCAGCAGTGGGAGGGTGGACACAGGGACCCCAGCTGATCGCGGATCCGGGTGATCATCGCCGGGAGGACGCACCATGAGGACGCACGACGCCCCGGGCACATCAGGAGACGGGCACGCGGCACCCGCGGGAGCCGCGCCGGGAACCCGGCAGCGGGGCGGGACGGCCCGGCCGGCGAGGCCGCCCGGCGCAGACGGCTCCTGCACGCCGTCTGCACCGGTCTGCTCCCGCTCGGCATGCCGGCCGTCCTCCGCCGCACGTCGCTGTCCGTCATACCGTTCCTCAGCGCGATCGGGAGCAGTGATCATCGTGGGTGCGGTCACCGCCATCACGGGGGACGCGTACGCCTCGTCCTGGCCCGCCCCGGCCGGAACGCCGAGGCGGGCGTCATGACCCCGGACGGCGGAGCGAGCCCTCAGGAACCGCTGGAAGCCCGTCCCTCCTCCCGGAGGGTCGTCTGGACCGCGCTGCGCGTGCTGGGGTCGGTCGTCGCACTGGTGACCGTGTACTACCTGCTGCCCCTGGACCGCCTCTCCACGTCGGTCGCCGTCACCGTGCTCCTGCTCGGCCTGATCGGCTTCGTCGCCCTGATCGCCGTCCAGGTCCGCTCGATCCTGCGCTCGCGGCACCCGGGGCTGCGGGCCGCCGAGGCGCTGGCCACCAGCATCCCGTTCTTCCTGCTGTTGTTCGCAGCCGCCTACGTCACGATGGCCGCGCAGTCCCCGGACAGCTTCGGTCGGCACCTCTCCCACACCCAGGGGCTGTACTTCACCGTCACCGTGTTCTCCACCGTCGGGTTCGGCGACATCACGCCCAAGACCGACACGGCACAGCTGGTGGTCACCGTGCAGATGCTCACCGACCTGATCGTCTTCGGTCTGGCCCTCAAGGTCATCGTCGGTGCCGTCCGCCGCAGCCGGGAACGCAGGAACGCCGGGGCGAACACCCGAGCCGGCACGGACGGCGGTGGGTGAGGCGGACGGAACGCCGTGATCAGGTCCGCTGCGGTGTGCCGGCCGGTCGTCGGGGTTGTCAGGCCTGGCTGACGCCGACGCCGACGCCGGTGCTGACACTGGTGCCGACACCGGTGCCGGCGTACGCGCTGCGCCAGGCGGCCGGGGGAGTGGCGGTCTGGCGGCGGAAGAAGGTGGTGAAGTTGCCGGGGTCCCGGAAGCCGAGGCGCCGTGCGCAGCCGGCGATCGGGAGGTCGGTGTGGGCGAGCAGGCGCTTGGCTTCGAGCAGGATCCGTTGGTCGAGGAAGCTCTTGGCGCCGGTGCCGGTGGCGGCACGGGTGGCCCGGGTGAGGGTGCGCACGTCGTAGCCGAGGGCGTGCGCGTAGTCGGCGACGTGGTGCCAGTCGGCGAAGTGCTCTTCGACGGCGCTGCGGTAGGCGCGGAACACGGTCGTGTCGGGGCCGCCGGAGTGGGTCGGCCGGGTCGCTTCCGGGGTGTGGGGGAGTGCGCGCAGCATCAGTGCCGCCAGGAGGTGGGTGAGCAGTGCGGCGTTCGCCAGCTGGGGTGTGCGTGCCGCGGTGTCGTGTTCGCGGCGGAGGTGGTCGGCTGCGAGGAGGGCGAGGTCGAGGCGCGGGCGGTCGAGGTGCCAGCAGGCCGGGGCGGTGGTCTCGGCTGCGGTGAAGCCGGGGAGGAAGCCGGGTCGGAAGAGCACCAGTGGGCCGTCGCACGCGTCGATGTCGCTCCAGCGGTGCACCGTGCCGGGCCGGATCCACACGGCGCTGCCTTCCGTCAGCGGGTAGTGGTGGAAGTCCGCTTCGTGGCTGCCTGTGCCGGAGCGGATCAGGGCGAGGACGTGGAAGTCGGGGCGCTGCGGGTGGGCGCGGCGGCGGTGGGGGTCCATGGCGCGCAGCGCGGCGAGGTCGATGACCTCCACGCCGTGCGGTGAGCCGATGGCCGGCAGGTAGCGCACCTGCCGTACCGTGGCGTGTCCGTTTTCCACAAGGATCGTGTTCCTTTCCGCCAGGGCGCGGGAGGTGCCCCGCCTACGGTCGTTCCCGGGCCTGACAGGCAGGTCAGGCTACCTGTTCACAGCTGAGGACAGGCGACGCCGGTCGCTCGGTGCGGCCGAAGCGGAAGGTGTGACGATGACGGAAACGACAATGCGGGTTCCCGTGGCGGGTGGGTCGCTGGACGTGCGGGTGGGCGGCGGCACCGGGCCGGTGCTGGTGTTCGTCCACTACTGGGGCGGGTCCGCCGACACCTGGGACGGGGTGCTCGGCCGGCTGCCGACCGGGCAGGCGACCGTGCGCTTCGACCAGCGCGGTTGGGGCACCTCGCGGTGGCTGCCCGGGCCGTACCACCTCGACCGGCTGGCCGACGACCTCGCCCGCGTACTGGAGGTGTGCGTGACGGGCCCGTTCGTCGTGGTCGGTCATTCGATGGGCGGCAAGGTGAGCCAGCTCCTCGCCGCGCGCCGCCCGGCCGGGCTGGCCGGTCTGGTGCTCGTCGCGCCCGCGCCGCCGCAGCCGCCCGCGACGGTGACCGAGGAGTACCGGAAGAACCTTTCCCACGCGTACGACTCGCCCGAGACGGTGCACTACGTCCTCGACAGTGTCCTCACGGCCGCACCGCTGATTGGCGCCGTGCGCGCCACGGCGGAGCGCGACAGCCGCGCCGCCGGGGCCGAGGCCCGGCTGGAGTGGCCGCTGCGCGGGATCGCGCAGGACATCACCGCCGCCGTACGGGACGTCGACGTGCCGGTGACCGTGCTGGCGGCGGAACGCGACGTGGTGGAACCGGCGCACGTGGTGCGCGAGCACCTGCTCCCGCACCTCCCGCACGCGACCCTCACGGTCGTCCCCGGCGCCGGTCACCTGCTCCCCGTGGAAGCCCCCGGTGCTGTCGCGACCGCCCTCGCGGAATTCTCCACCGGCCTTCAGCGCTGACGGTGCGAAGGAGCGCCCCCGGGCAGGCGCGGGTCAGCGGCCGAACAGCCCTCGCAGCCCGCGCCGTTCGGGCTTCTGCGGCTTCCCGGCCGGGCCCGGGCGGCCGGTCGCGTCGCCGGGTTCGGACTCGTCGAGGACCGTGACGACGGCGGCCAGGAAGGCGGACAGTCCCGGCTCCGCGGAACCGAGGTTGAGGTGGCTGCCGTCCGCCCATTCGCCGAGCACCGTGTACGGCTCCCCGGTGAACGGGTTGACCGCGTGCTCCATGGTGAAGTACCGGCAGTGGCCGGTGCCTTCCGGCTGGACGACGGCGGTGTAGTACGCCTCGGCGGGTGCGGCCGGCCGCGGCAGCACGACCACCAGCAGCCGGTGTGCGCCGAGGGTGATCCGACTGCCCCTCAGTCCGTCGCTCGGCAGCCGTTCCGCGTCGGGCAGCTGCTTGCCGAAGTCGTCCCAGAGGGCCGCGAGTTCGGCCGCGACGTCGCGGTCCGGGTCGCCGTCGACCAGGTGCGGCCCGCGGTCCCGGGCGAGGCCCGGGAGCACCAGGTGGGCGAACCGGTAGTGGTGCGGCCTGGGGTCGTTCTGCGCGATGTCCATGCGCGGAAGTATGCCGATCACACCGGGGTCGGCCGGTTCCCGCTCCCGTCGGGACTCGGGCGCCACGGACCGTGCGACATCGCGGCGCCGGACCGGCCGGACCGGGCCACCGGGCGGTCCCCGGGCGCCGGGCCCGCCCGCTCCGACCGACAGGGGCTTGATGACCGCCGGAGCGAGCCTTAGCGTGGCCGGTATGGACGCTCAACGGAGCGGCACACCCCTGGACCGGCTGCGCGGGCGGCTCGGCGCGGAACTGTTCGCGCGCGTCGCGGGCCCCGACGGGCGTGCCGTGCGACGCCGCATCCACGACACGCCCGGGCCGCGCTGGTTCGGCCCGGACCGGCCCGTCCGGGTCGTGCACGGCGACGCGTCGATGTTCGTGGGCGGGCTGTCGGCGCTGCTGGTGCAGTCCCTGCACCCGCTGGCGATGGCGGCCGTCGCCGCTCATTCCGGCTACCGCAGCGACCCCTGGGGCCGACTGCAGAGGACCAGCACGTTCCTGGCCGTCACCACCTTCGGCACCGCCGAGGACGCCGACGCCGCCGTGGAACGGGTCCGCGCCGTCCACGCGGGCATCCGCGGGACGACGGCCGACGGCCGCCCGTACCGGGCGGGCGACCCCCACCTCCTGGGCTGGGTCCACGCCGCCGAGGCCGACAGCTTCCTGCGCGCCCACCAGGCCTACGGCGCGCACCCGCTGGACGCCGACGGCTGCGACGGCTACGTCGCCGACATGGCCCGGGTGGCCGAGGCCCTGGGCGTCGAGGACCCGCCGCGCGACCGGAAGGCGCTCGACGAGCGCCTGCGCGCCTACGGCCCGGAACTGGAGGACACCCCGCAGGCCCGGGCCGTGGCGCGCTTCCTCCTCCTGCACCCCCCGGTGCCGCTCCCGGCCCGCCCCGCCTACGGCGCCCTGGCCGCCGCCGCGGTCGCCCTCATGCCCGCCCGACACCGTGCCCTGATCGGACTTCCGGCGGCGTCCTCCCTGGAGACCGCGGTGGTCCGGCCCTTCGGCCGCGGCGCGGTGCGGGCCATCCGGTGGGCGATGGCCGACCCTGCGCGCACCGGATGAGCACCCCGCCGTGCCTCGAACGTGCGGGACCCCGGCAAGCCGCCCCAGGCCGCTCGGGACTCGGGACGATGTGAACGGTGACGCCCTGCTGACCTCGGCTCGTCAGGGTGAACCTTCTCGACGTCCCCGATGGGTGCGGTGCAGTGGCTGTATCGGGTGCTGGGTGAGATCTGCGGCCGGGGGCGGGGTGGCCGCCGCGGGCCGCCAGGGGACGGGTGCGCCGGGAGTCGGTGCGGATGCGGGCCGCCGAGTCGTTCGAGCAGGGAGTCAAGCCGCCTGTCGGCGTGGGCGTGGGCGGTCAGTTGAAGAACGGGTCGTCCACGACGTGGACCCGGCCGCCGTCCGGCCGGCGTCGGACTGGGGCCTGTCCTAACGCAGCGCAGTCGCCGGTGACTGGGTCAGCACACACGTGAAGCCGATGCCCCACTCGTCGCTGTCGTCGCAGCGCAACTCCCGGTCGCAGAACGCCTCCACCAGGTCATCGAGCGGGACCACCGTGAAGTCGGCCGAGTCCGGCCGGGCGACGTGGTGCACCTCGATCGAGCCGTCGCCCACGAACCGGGCCAACGGCGCGGTCTCCTCCTCCACGAAGGCCCGCCGCTCGTCCCCCGTCAGCTCCGGCGGCAGGTCGGCGAAGATGCCGAACGGGCCGGTCAGCCAGCCGCTGGCCTCCATGGCGCAGACCAGGACGGCCTCCTCGGCCCCGGAGAACCGCTCCCGGACCGGCGCGTCCCGCCCGCCGGGCGGGTAGGCCCGGACCTCCCAGCGGGCGAGGCCCCCGTCGGACGCCCGCACGGTCAGCACTGTCTCGCCGACCGGCCCGTGGAGCCACGTCGCCGGGTCGGCCACCACCTGCTCCAGCTCCGGCCCGGACACCGCCGGATCGTCGTCCGACTGCACCATCGGCCGGCCGCGGTGCACCGTCAACCACCCCGCCCCGACCAGCCGCACGGTCGCCGCGGCCAGCTCGGGCACCCGCGCCCGCTGCTCCTCGACCGTCGCGCCGCGCAGGGCCGCGACGTCCGGCGAACCCGCCCACCGCAGCACCGCCGCGACGTGCTGCGGGGCGCCCGCCAGCCGGTGTCCCGAGACGGCCCGGCGCATCAGCACCTGCTCGGTGACGGTCAGGTCGTCCCAGGTCTCGGTCTCCATGGCCGGTGATCTTCCCACACGCGCGTCCGTCGAGCAGCCGCTCCGTCCCCGCCCGGAAACCGGCATGCCCCCCACGGAGTTCTCACCCTCTGGCCGCCCGGAGAACCGAGGGCCCTGCCCGCGCCGGGCGTGGGAGACCCTGCCGCCATGACCGACGCAACGGGACCGAAGCCACCGGGCACCTGCGTCGTGGCCGACGTCGCTCAGCGGACCAGCCACGGCGAGGGCGGCCTGGAGATCCGCAAGGGGCTCCGGCACTTCGCGCCGGGGCCAAGCTCCGGATCGCAGCGTCGGCCCGGGGCGACGGGGGCGAGCGCGTCATCGTGGCGGGACGTCGTCGTCGGGGGAACCGCCGCCGGTACGCGCGGATCGTCACCGAAAGCCGGTTCCCGGTGAACTCCCGGGTCCGCTCCGTCCACAGCCCGGTACTGGTCCGCGCGTTGACGCAGCCGGAGCCCGGCGAAGCGGAGGAGCACGGCGCCCGCCGGCCGTGGGCCCCGGAACTCGCGCAGAGCCGGGTGCGATCCCGGAACACGCCGACGACGGAGCCCGGTCGGGCACCGCCGCCGTGTCCCGGCCGAGCCGAGGACTGCCGTCGTGTCCCGGCCGAGCCGAGGACTGCCGTCGTGAGCGCGCGTGTTCCCACGCCCTGCGGCCGAGGCCTCCCCGGGAACGACGCGGCCGGGTGATCTTGCCGTTCGCCGGGCATGAGGACAGGGCCTCCGGTGCGGATCGGGGTCCGTCGAGACGTCGAGCCCGTCAGGAGGCCCTGTCGTCGCCGATGTACGTCCTCGTTCCGGTCGGGTCCGGCGCGGTCGCCCGGCGCGGGTGGGCGCATCGCCCACCGCTGCCGGCCAACGCCGGGACCGTATCGGTGACACGGGGGGATCACCCGGCCGGTTCCGGTGCCTTCCGGCTCGGTGCTCTCCCCCTCGCAGGGCACATTTCGTGACATCGGCAGCGACAGTGGGACGGAAGCCGTACAGTCCCCTGCAACACCCCATGGACGGAAGACGAGGAACCGTGGCAGACAGCCGTTTCAGCGAGACCATCACCGCACTTGAGGGAGAGCTTCCCGGTATCGAGGCGCGACGGCGGGGACTGGAGGACGAACTGGCTGCCGTCGTCGCGCACGAGAACGCCCTGCGCGGCGCGCTGGAAAGCCTGCGCGCCCTCTCCGGCCTGCCGCTCCCGCAGATCGCCGTTGCGGTGGAGAACGCCGCGCCCCTGACGACCCGTGAAGAGGTCGACGCGGCGCCCCCGTCGCAGCAGGAGCAGCGGCCTGTCGAGCTGCCGGCCGCCGAAACCGAGGCGCTCCCGACGCAGGGCCAAGGCCAGGACGGGGACCAGGACCGGGCGCCGCTGAAGAGGGCCGCCACCGCGAAGAAGGCCGCGGGGAAGAAGGCCGCGGGGAAGGGCGCCGCGAAGAAGACCGCGGCGGCGAAGAAGACAACCGCGAAGAAGACAACCGCGAAGAAGGCAACCGCGAAGAAGACCGCAACGAAGGAGACAACCGCGAAGGAGACAACAGCGAAGACCGCGCCGACGAAGAAGGCTGCGGCCGCGACGAGGACTCCGGCGAAGAAGGCCACGTCGAGGGCCCGGGTGACGACGGCTGCGAGGAAGCCCGGGACGACCACCGCCACGGCAGCGGGCGAAGCCCGGACAGCCGAGCCGCAGACGCACGGGACCGCGGAGACCGGCACCGCGGAGGCCGGGACGGCATCCAGGCGGCGCAGCACCGGCGTCACCGCCGAGAAGGTGCTCGCGGTCCTGGCCGGCGCCGAACGGCCGTTGCGCGCCCGGGAGGTGGCCACCGAGCTGCGGATCGACGGCGGGCAGGGCGCCGTGAACGCGCTGCGTACCATGCTGGAGCGGCTGACCAAGGCCGGCCGTGCACAGCGCCCGGGTCGCGGCCTGTACGCGAAACTCGACGGCTGACCCGCGGAGGTCCGGTCGGCAGTGGCGGTGTTCGGAGGCTGTTCCGTGGGCGGGGCAGCGGTGTCCGGGTGCCGCCGGATGCCACGGCGGCGGGAGGCCGAGGAGGCCGGTCCGAACGGGCGGTCGGCGCTGCCCGCCCGTGGTGCATGAAGGCCGTGATCACTGGGGCTGCCATGGCGCTGTTCTCACCGAAGTGCCCGGTCGGCCCGGACGAACGTGTCCGGGTGGAGGAGTCCATGGCCTGGCTGGCAGCCGAGTTCGGCCGTGACGTGCTGTGCCGCGCCCCGGTCCTGCCGACCGCCGAGTTCTTCCCGGGACCGTACCGGGGCTCCGACGAGGACATCCGGAGCGTGATCACCCGGATCTGCGGCTACCTGGACGTGGCGCCCGACCGGCTGACGATCGAGATCGAGCCGGACGACGGCGAGCACGTCATGGTCGCCGGCCTCGACCTCGCCCGGAGGTCCCGCTCCGCCGCGGGGCACTACCGGCGTGAGAACGGGCGCCCGGTGATCGCCGTCGACCAGCGCCAAGCCGCCCGTCCGGTCGCGCTGGTCGCCACCATCGCCCACGAGCTGGGCCACGTGCGCCTGCTCGACGAGCAGCGGATCCCCGCCGACCGGCGCGACCACGAGCCACTCACCGACCTGCTGACGGTCCATTTCGGCCTCGGCATCTTCACCGCCAACTCCGCCTTCACCTTCAGCCAGAGCAGCCGGGGCTGGTCGTACGCGCGCCTCGGCTACCTGAGCCAGCGCGAGCTCGGCTACGCGCTGGCCTGCTACGCGCACCTGCGTGGCGAGACCAGGCCCACCTGGGCGGCACACCTGGCCACCAACCCGAGGGCCTACCTCAGACAGGGCCTTCGCTACCTGGACCGGAACCCGCTGAGCAGGTGACGGAGGGGGAGTCCGTCGTACGGCTTGACCGGGCGAGCCGTCGGTGAGCCTGTGCCGTCACCGGCAGGTGCCGGTGCCGGAGCCCGGGGCGGGCTGGGACCGGGGTGCCCGGTGAGCCGTCAGGCGACGAGCTCGTAGATGCTTCTGGCGGTGAGCCAGAGCCCGGCCAGGAGCGAGAGGGTGATGATCAGCTGGTCCTGGTGTCGATCGAGCCAGGTCCGCAGGGCGTCCAGTCGGGCGTGCGCGGTGTCCGGGGCCCAGACGGTGTACAGCTCCATCGCCAGGAGGCTGAGGGTGGCCAGCAGGCAGTAGCCGGTCAGGGCGAGCCAGGCGTAGGCGGTGGAGAGGTCCGCGTCGACGGCGGTGGCGGCGCCGGCTCCGACCAGGGCCCACGGCTGGAGGAGCCAGGCGAGTCCGGCAGCGGTGGCGAGCGAGGCGTTGTCGACGCGCCCGGTCCAGCTCGGCGGTTGGTGCGGGTGGGGAGGGCGTCGGCTCCGGTAGCAGCCGAACAGGACCAGGCCGACGCCGATCGCCAGCTTGGCGGCGAGGGCGGCGTCCGAGGGCGCGCTGTCGTGGACGGGTGGCGTTCCGCCGGTGAGCAGCATGACGCAGGCGATCACCGCGACCAGGTTGGCCAGCCAGGACAGCAGGAAGGCGAGGCCCTTGCGGGTCCCGCGCAGGGAGGAGAGCAGCAGGACGAAGGCGCTGTTGTGCAGTGGTCCGAGGGTGATGGCCGTACCGATCACGAGCAAGTCGACGACCATCGGTTCCGCCCCTCCCTCGATCGGGTCGACGCCCTGCCCGGCACGCCTGGAGACGGGCTCCGGCGTACGCGGCGGGCCGGGTACCGGCGGCCGTACGGCGCCGCGTCCCGACTCTGCGGGCCCCGGCCCGGCGCGTCAAGCAGGCCACGCCGACACCGCCGTCTCCCACCGTCTCCCCGTCCACGGCGGGTCACCGCACGGGCAGCAGGAGTTCCGCGTACAGGCCGCCGCCGGGGGCGGGGGAGAGCCGGGCGGTGCCGCCGTGGAGTTCGGCCACCCAGCGGACGATGGCGAGGCCGGTTCCGGTGCCGGTGCTCGTCGTTCCGGTGACGCGGCGTTCGAAGACCCGCGTACGGTCCTCGGCCGGTACGCCGGGGCCGTGGTCCCGTACGGCGATCCGGCCGGCCGTGACGCTCACGTCGACCGGGGTGCCGCCGCCGTGCCGCAGCGCGTTCTCCACGAGGTTGCGAACGGCCTGGGCGAGCAGTTCGGGGTCGCCGTCGACGACGACGGCCTCGGTGGTGACGGTGACGCCGGTGCTGTCCGGCAGTTCCTCGACGGTCTGTTCGACCAGCTGGTCGAGCCGCAGCGGGGTCAGCTCGACGTCCTGGGTGCCGGCCTCGACGCGGGCCCGGGCCAGCAGACCGGTGACCAGCCGGCCCAGGCGGTCGACGAGGCGGACCGCTTCGTCGAGGGCGGCGGGTGCCCGGGCGGGGGAGGTGCCGCCGGTTTCGACCACCAGGCGCAGGGTGGCCAGCGGGGTGCGGAGTTCGTGCGCGGCTTCGGCGAGGAACTGTTCCTGTCGGTCGAGGCCGCGCAGCGCAGGGCGCATGGCCCGGCCGGACAGCAGGTGCCCGACGGCGGCGGCGGCCAGCACCAGGGCTGCGCAGCCCAGGGCGAGCCGGCGGACGAGGCGGTCATGGGCGGCCAGGCTCTGTGCGGGGTCGGCTCCGACCAGGACGGCGGCGCCGATCCGGTCGCCGTCCCAGACGGGGGCGGCGGCCCACTGGATCTCCCGGCCGTCGGCCTCGGCGGCCACGAAGACGGTCTCCTGCTCGTGCTCGACCTGCCTCCAGATGTCGTCCAGTCCGGCCTGGTCGGGAAGCGGGGCGCGTGCGACGGGCGCGGCGGACGCGTGGCTTTCCTGGGGCAGGCCGGGCGCGGGTGCCCGGACGACGGCGAGCCGCTCCGCGCTCAGCGCCAGGTCGTCCTCCGCCAGGGCGTCGAGGTGCAGGACGCCGCCGTCGTAGTAGAGCGTGCGGGCGAGGCCGTCGGCCCGGCGGCCGACGTCGTTGTCGAGATCGTTCGTGCGGGACCGGGCGTCGGTGCGCACCGCCAGGACCGCGAGGAACAGGAGGCACAGGGCGGTGGTCGCGGCGAAGAGCAGCGTCGTCGCCCATCGGACGCGCTGCAGGTGTGCGACGGCGGGACCGGACCGCATCACCGGTCCGTGGCGGGGTCGGCGAGCCGGTAGCCGACGCCCCGGACGGTCAGGACGAGCGAGGGCGGGCCCAGTTTGCGGCGCAGCTGGCCGATGAGGACGTCGACGACGTTGGAGAGCGGTTCGGTCTGCTCGTCCCAGCAGCGTTCGATGAGCTCGGTGCGCGTGACCACCTCGCCGGCGCGCAGCATCAGGACCTCCAGGACGGCGAACTCCTTGGCGGTGAGGGTGAGCAGGACGCCGTCGCGCCGTACCCTGCGGCGCGGCAGGTCGAGTTCCAGGGTGCCGACGCGCAGTTCCGGCAGCCGCGCGGGCTGACCGCGACGGCACAGGGTGCGGACGCGGGCACTGAGTTCGGCGAAGGCGAAGGGCTTGACGAGGTAGTCGTCGGCGCCGTGCTCGAACCCGGCCACGCGGTCGCTGACCGCGTCGAGGGCGGTGAGCAGCAGGACGGGCAGGGCGGAGCCGGCCCTGCGCTGGGCGGACAGGAGGGTGAGCGCGTCCCCGTCGGGCAGGGTGCGGTCGGCGACCAGGCAGTCGTAGGTGTTGACCGCGAGCTTGAAGTCGGCGTCGGCGAGGGAGGTGGCGAAGTCGACGGCGAATCCTGCCTCGCGCAGACCGCGGGTGATCACGGGGCCGAGTTCGGGGTCGTCCTCAAGGACAAGTACGCGCATGGCGGGCGAGCCTACTGGGTCGAAAAGAACATGAACGCCGGGGTGGTCGTGATTGGGGTGGTATGCCCGTCCACCGGGCGGCCGGGTGCTGTCGTGCCCTTCCGCCGGGCGGCGCCGGGGCCGGGGCATCCCGCGCCGGGAGCTGCCGAACCACCTCATGATCCCCTCATGGACGAGCGGGCAGTCTGCGGGCATGGCAAAGATCCGTATGCACAAGCGCGTCATCGGCCTGACCGCCGCAGGCGTGGCGGCCACCGTTCTCGCGGCCTACTGCGTCCAGTCCGCACAGGGCGCGGACTCCCCCACCACGGGCGATCCGCGGGCGGTGGTGCGCGTGGACCAGGTCGGCTACACACCGGGCGAGGTCAAGCAGGCCTACCTGATGACCTCCGTCCCCGCGTCCAACGCGTCCTTCCGGGTCCTCGACAGCTCCGGGAAGGAGGTCCTGAAGGGCAGGGCCGGCTCGTCCACCGGAGGCTGGAACAGCACGTACAAGGCCGTCCACACCCTGGACCTCTCCCCGCTGACCGAGCCCGGCGACTACCGGGTCGAGGTGTCCGGGCCCGTCACCGCCGTCTCCCCGACGTTCCGCGTCGCCACGGTGGACGGACTCTTCGGCAAACTCATCCGGGACAACGTCCGCTTCTTCCAAGCCCAGCGCGACGGCGCCGACGTGATCCCCACCGAACTGCGCCGCCGGCCCTCGCACCTGGCCGACCGCCAGGCCACGGTCTACGACACCCCGGCCTACGCCGACGACGAGACGGTGCTGACCTCGCCCCTCAAGCGCGTCGCGGGCCCGGTCGACGTCTCGGGCGGCTGGAACGACGCCGGCGACTTCCTCAAGTTCACCCACACCGCCTCCTACTCCACCGCGAGCCTCCTGCTCGCGCAGCGCACCACACCCGCCGGCGGGCAGGAGCTGGCCGCCGAGGCGCGCCACGGCCTGGACTGGCTCGACAAGATGTGGGACGACACGTCGCGCACCCTCTACGTCCAGGTCGGGCTCGGCAAGGGCGACACCGCCGACGGCAACGGCGCGATCAGGTCCGACCACGACGTGTGGCGCCTGCCGGAGGCCGACGACGCCCTCGACGTCAAGCCCGGCGACCCCGACTACCTGATCAAGCACCGGCCGGTCTTCCGCGCGGCGCCGCCCGGCAAGCCGATCAGCCCCAACCTCGCCGGACGCGTCGCCGCCGCCTTCGCCCTGGCCGCTCAGCTGGACGCCGTCGAGAACCCCGAGCGGGCGCACGAGGAGCTCGACAAGGCCGCGCACGTCTACGCCCTCGCCGACACCACCCCCGGCGACCAGCTGGTCACCGCCTTCCCCCACGGCTTCTACCCCGAGGCGTCCTGGCAGGACGACATGGAATTCGGCGCCGCCGAACTCGCCCTCGCCGCGAAGGCGCTGGACGACAGGCGCGCGGCCGACTGGACCAGGCAGGCCGGACACTGGGCCCGGCAGTACCTCACCTCGGACAGCCTCGGCACCCTCGGGCTCGGGGACGTCAGTGCCCTCGCCCACGCCGACCTCGTCCACCTGCTCGACGACGGCGCCGCCCGCACCGAAGTGACGCGCGAGCAGCTCACCGCCGACCTCCGGCGCCAGCTCGACGACGGCAGCGCCCGCGCGGCCCGCGACCCCTTCAGGGCCGGCGCCGTCTACACCGACTTCGACTCCGTGCCCCACACCTTCGGCCTGGCCGCCACCGCCCGGCTGTACCGCCGGGTGACCGGGGACCCCCACTACGACGCGTTCGCCACCCAGCAGCGCAACTGGGCCCTGGGCGCCAACGCGTGGGGCTCCTCCTTCGTCATCGGGGCCGGAACGACCTTCCCGCACTGCCCCGAACACCAGGCCGCCAACCTCGCCGGCGACCTCGACGGGGACGGCGACATCCTCCTGGGCGGTGTCGTCAACGGCCCCAACGCGGCGGACAAGCTCAAGGACCTCAACTCCTTCCCCACCATGCGCGCGTGCCCGACCGGCCAGGGCAACCCCTTCGCGGCCTTCGACGGCCGCGGCAGCGGCTTCATGGACCACGTCGGCGCCTGGCAGACCGTCGAGTCCGCCGACGACTTCACCGCCACGGCCCTGCTCGCCTTCACCCTCGCCGCCGCGCCCCAGGACGCCGGCCGCAAGACCGACTGACAGCGCGCAGCGCCACGGCTGCACGGCCGGCCGGATCCGGGCGGGACCGATCAGGATTCGAGAAGCCCCGGGCACCGGGTCGCCCGTAGCGTGACGGACATGGGAAACAACGAATCCACCGCGTCCACCGTGTCCACCGAGTCCCTCGCGTCCGTCACCCTTGAGGTGGCCGACCTCGGGGCCGCCCGGCGCTTCCACGCCGCCTTCGGCGTGGACCGGCACGTCCGCGTGCGGGAGTCCGGGGCGCCGTCCGTCGGGTTCCGTGGCTTCGCGCTGGCGCTCACGGTGTCGGGGCCGGCCACCGTCGACGCCTTCCTGGCGGCCGCGGTGGGCGCCGGCGCCACGGTGCTCAAGCCCGCGGCGAAGTCGCTGTGGGGCTACGGCGGCTCGGTGCAGGCGCCGGACGGGACGGCCTGGAAGGTCGCGACCTCGGCGAAGAAGGACACCGGCCCGGCGACCCGTGAGATCGACGACGTCGTCCTGCTGCTCGGTGTCGAGAACGTCAAGGCCACCAGGGAGTTCTACGTCGGCCGGGGCCTGACCGTGGCCCGGAGTTTCGGCGGCAAGTACACCGAGTTCGCCCCCGGCGGGCCCGGCGCCGTGAAGCTGGCGCTGTACAAGCGCCGCGCGCTGGCCAAGGAGGTGGGCGTCGCGGTCGACGGCAGCGGCTCGCACCGGATCGTCCTCGGCGGCACCGCGGGTTCGTTCGCGGACCCGGACGGGTTCGCCTGGGAGGCCGCGCTGCCGGCCATCGCTGCCGGCTCGTCCGCCCGCTCCTGACCCGCCACCGACGGGGCGAGTGCGAGGGGGCGCGGCCGAGGGGGAGGAGCGTCCGCAGTCCGGCGTCGAAGCGGCGCCGGTCCTGGCCGCTGCGGAGCTGCCGCGCAGTGAGGTCACGGGCGGAGGTGGCGCTCAGCAGGGGCAGGTCCGCTCCGTACATCCGCCCCAGGCCACGCAGCCGTACTCCTCCCGGCAGCGGTCGGCGTTTCCCGGCGAGGCCGGACGGCCCGATCGCACAGGACGGCAGCGCCTGTCCACCGGGGCATCTGTCCGCGAGCTGCCGTCCCCTGTCGACCGGATGCGTCGCCGCCGCACCCGACCGGTCGCCGTCCCCGGACCACGACCCGGGACCGGCCGGGCGAGAATGCGCGTATGAGAGTCAGGTGCCTGCAGATCGTCCACCCCGCGGCCGACACCCCGGTCGCGCAGTTCGCGGGGATCCGGGTGGGCGGTGTCTACCCGGTTCTGGAGCTGGTCGCCCACGACATCGACTGCCAGATCCGCCTGCTCGGCCCCGACACACCCGACCCCGGACTTCTCTGGGACGCGGCCGACTTCGAGACGGTCGACACCCGGATACCACCCGGCTGGACCCTGGTCATCGCCGACGGCCGCACCCGCCTCTGCGACGCCCGCTGGCAGCGCCCCGGCTTCTGGACCGACTACGCCCGCGGCACCCCGCAGGCCCTGGCCGACTACGAGCACGTGAAGCGCGAACTCCTCGCCGCCGCCCCGCCGGCCGAGAACTGAACCCCGGCCCCCCAGGTGCCCCGGCCCGGCCGCCTGGCACACCGGATCACGGGATGCCGAGCCGCGCCCACCAGGTCGTCCCGTCCGGGCTTCCGTGGCGGCGGAACAGGGTGTCGGCGTGTCCTCCGAACGCGCTTTCGTCGGAACGCAGTTGTGGGTAGAGTCGGACCGGATTCCTGGATGTCGGCTTTGGCCGGAGACTGCATGCGCCTGAGCGCGTGGGGTGCCCAGTTCGCGTCGCCGTCCAGCACGTCTCCCCTCGTGGGACTGATCTGGAGGTCGACGCATGCCTGCGTGGCTGTCACGCCCTTTGCTCTCCGCGTTGTTCGCGCTGCCGCTGCTGGCAGTCGTGTTGCTGTCCGCACCTGCCTGGCTGACGTGGCCCTTCCTGCCCCCGGGGCGCCAGGAGGTCGTGCTGGCGGTCCTTGACCGTCTGGTCACCTGGGCCCGGGGGGGGGGGGCGCCCCCGGGGGGGCCCCCCCCCCCCGGCCCCGGCGCGGCGGGCGGCCCCCCGACCCGGGCCACGGCCGAGGAGTCCGTGCGGCTGGCTCGCTGATGGGTCGGCCAGTTCCCGGTCCGTCCCTGGTCCCTGCTCCCTGGTTCCTGGTCCCTGGTCCCTGGTCCCTGGTCCCTGGTTCCCGGCGCCGGGAACCGGCCGATCCGGTCGCGGCCCGTGCCGCGGCGGCCCGCAGCGGGTGTCAGGTGATGATGACGGCCATCTGACCGTAGGTGGCGTAGCCGTTCTCGAAGTCGTCTTCCGAGACGGTCGTCCGGCCGCGTGCCGGGTCGTTGATCGACACCGTGCCGTTGCCGAACCCGGTGACGACGACGGCGTGTTCGGCCGGTCCGGCGTAGAGGACGTCCCGGCCGTCGTACGCCGTGTAGGTGGTCGGTTCCAGGCGGCGCCACAGGTAGTCCACCCAGACGACCGCGGGCCGGCCGGCGGCCAGGCTTTGCCTCAGGGTCTCGACCGAGATGCCCGAACCGGACCGGTCCACGGTGAGCCCGTAGGCGCGGGCGGCCTTCGCCACCGGCGGGGCGTACACGCCGAAGCCGGTGCCGTCGACCTCGGATCCGTCCGGGTCGCCGACGAAGGCCTCGTACGGGTCGCCTGAGCGAGGGCCGGAGTGCCCGAACTCGGGGTGGTCCCAGTCGACCCCGATGTGGTCCAGGACGTCCTGGTCGTCGGTCCTCACGCCGCGCGAGGCCAGGACCATCCGCAGGGCCGTCGCCTCGCAGTCGTTGGCGAGCTGTTGGCGGTAGTAGGGCACCGAGCCGGCCGTGACCGGCTCGGCGGCCGCCGCGGTGCCGGAGCCGATGCCGGTGCCCGAGGCCAGGATCGCGCCGACGAGGGCCGTGGTGGCGGCCACATGTGCTCTCGCAATGATCTTCATGAGCATGACGCTACAAAGGCCGATTACGCAGCGCAGCCGGTACGCCGCGAACAGGTGACGGCGCACTGCCGTCCCCGCAGGCCGCGTCGCACACGGGCGCGGCACCGACGATCCGGGCGGCCCTGCCGCGGGCCTGCGTGTCCGCGTAGGCGTAGGCGTAGGCGTCCGTGTCGGTTCGGGCCCGGCCCGTGGTCACTCGCGGTCCGGCGGCAGTCCGTCTGCGGAACCCCCGGGCGCCGCGGTCGGCGGCGTACCGTAGGTGCCGTGAACGACCGACCTGAATGGCGCGTCGCGGTGGATCCGGGCCGTGTCGTCCAGCCGACCTGCGGACACCTGGACGGACTCCGGGACGTCCCCGCGCACACGTCCCCCGGCTGCGAGGACTGCCTGCGGGCCGGCGGCACCTGGGTCCACCTGCGGGCCTGCCTGACCTGCGGACACGTCGGCTGCTGCGACAGCTCGCCCGGACAGCACGCCTACCGCCACGCCCGCGACAACAGCGCACACCACGTCGCCCGCTCCCTCCGGCCCGGCGAGGACTGGGCCTGGTGCTACACCGACGAGGTCTTCCTGCGCCCCGCCTGACGGGGGCGACCGACGCGGTGGCCCACGCCCTGCGCCTCGACCCGCCGAGCGCACCCACTTGTCCGACCAGGCCGGGCCCGTGCCGGGGAGATCCGAATCTCCCCGGCACGGGCCCGGCCGGAGCCGTTCCCCGCGCTGTCCGGCGCAGGTCTGCCGGTACGCGGGCCCCGCCCGGTCCGGCGTCGCCGCGTCGATCCGCGGAGGTCCGCGTCGATCCGCGGAGGTCGGCGGCGGTCCGCGAACGGGCCTCAGCGGCGCTTGGCCCGGGGGAGCCGACACGCCTTCGCGCAGCGGCCGCAGTACCCGAACATGCGGCGGATCAGGCTAGGCACGGGTGTCCTCCTCGGTGTGGCGGTGCTCGGCGTCCAGGCGCAGTGCGAGCAGGCCGTGGGCCATCGCGCCGCCCGCGCAGACCGCGGCGGCGACGAAGCCGACCTCGGCGATCTCCTCGCGGGTGGCCCCCGCGTCCGCCGCGCCGCGGGTGTGGGTGTCGATGCAGTAGGAGCACCGCGTCGTCATCGCGACGGCCAGCGCGACCAGTTCGCGCAGCTTGCGCGGGACCGTTCCGCCGTCCCGGAAGACCGTCTCGTGGAAGCGGATGAACGCGTCGAACTCGTCCTGGGCCAGGGCGCGCACCGTCGGTACGGTGCGCAGATCTGAGGGCTGCTGGTAGGTCATGGCTCGATCCAAGCCGTGCGGAGCAGGGCCCGTCCAAGACCGTTTGGGGATGAGTGGGCATGGTCCGGCTATCGCTCCCGACGACTATCGTGACCTCATGGACCTGCGCAGACTTGGCTACTTCATCGCGGTGGCGGAGGAACGCAACGTCGGGCGGGCCGCGAGGCGCCTGCAGATGTCGCAGCCACCCCTGAGCCAGCGGATCCGGGAGCTCGAAGCCGACCTGGGGTGCGCACTGTTCGTCCGGACGCCGCGGGGCATGGAGCTGACCGAACCGGGCCGGGTCCTGCTGACGGAGGCCCGCGCCCTGCTGGCGAACGCCCAGGAGGCCCGCGAGCGGGTGCGCCGGGCCGCGGGCGAACGGGTGCTGCGGGTCGGGGTGCTCGGGCCGGGCGAGTCCGCGCTGTCCTTCCCCGCGGCCCGGGCCTTCACGCTGAGCTGCCCCGGCACGACCGTCCAGCTGCGCCAGGGCGACCTGCGTGACCCGCTGATCGGACTGACGGCCGGTCAGGTCGACGT
This sequence comes from Kitasatospora sp. NPDC059599, assembly GCF_042735125.1. Taxonomy (NCBI): domain Bacteria; kingdom Bacillati; phylum Actinomycetota; class Actinomycetes; order Kitasatosporales; family Streptomycetaceae; genus Kitasatospora; species Kitasatospora sp. NPDC059599. The sequence goes on from NZ_JBHWCL010000035.1 coordinate 62,643, forward strand.
GGCGATCACCTACGGGCCGTTCGTCGAGACGGGGTTGGCGACGCGGACGGTGGGCGAGGACCGCTGCTACGCCGCTGTCCCCGCCGACGACCGGCTGGCCCGGCGGCGCAGCCTGACCCTTGAGGACCTGGCCGACCGCACGTGCGTGCGCCTGCCGGAGAGCGCCGATCCGAACTGGCGGGCCTTCTGGCAGGCGACCTCCAGGAGCACCGACGGGCCGGCCGCGCAGTCGCTGGACGAGTGCCTGCACGCCGTTCTCTGGCAGCGTGCCGTCGCGCTCGTCCCGGGCCAGGCCACCGCCCGCCACCGCGTCGACGGCATCGCCTACCGCCCGGTCGACGAACTCCCGCCGAGCCGCCTGGTCCTCGCCTGGCGCCGCGCCGACCGCTCCCCGCTCATCCCCGCCTACGCGGCCGCCTTCTGCACGTCGACCCGGTAGGCGCGTTCCCCCGGCCTCCGCGTTCCCCCGGCCCCCGGATGCCGGTCGGCACCTCCGGCCGGCACCTCCGGCCGGGCCTCCGGCGGCCAGGGGCTCCCGCCCGCTGCAACTCCCCTACCGGTCAAGCCAGGTGCGGCACCGCGAACAGCACCACGCAGGTGCGCCCGGGAGTGCGCCCCCCGGTGTCGACCCGACGAAGGCGGTGCGGGAAGTGTCGGGTGCCGGGAGCCGGTGCCGCCGCAGGATGGGGGCATGGACGACACGACCTTGGTAACCCGCTTCCTGCACGACGGCTTCGTGAAGCTGGAGGGCGCCGTCGCACCGCGCGTGGCCGCGGACTGCGCGCGGCTGCTGTGGCAGGAGACGGACTGCGACCCGGACGACCCGTCGACGTGGACGCAACCCGTCCACTGGGTGGGCGGTATGGCGCAGGGACCGTTCGCCGCCGCGCCCAACTCGCCGACTCTGCACCACGCGTACGACCTGCTCGTCGGCGCGGGACGCTGGGAGCCGCGCTACTCGCTGGGCGCGTTCCCGCTGCGCTTCCCGCACGAGGAGGAGCCGGACGACGCGGGCTGGCACATCGACGGGGGATACCTGCCGGAGGGCGAGACCTGGCACTTCACGAACCTGCGGTCCCGGGGCCGGGCGCTGCTGATGCTGTTCCTGTTCAGCGAGGTCGGTGAGGAGGACGCCCCGACCCGGATCCGGATCGGCTCACACCTGGACGTGCCGAAGGTGCTGGAGGCGTACGGGGAGGACGGGGCGAGCGTGCCGGACCTCGCCCCCGAGCTGGTGGCGGCGAGCGATCACCGGCCGCTCGCCCACGCCACCGGGGCCCCGGGGGACGTCTACCTGTGCCACCCCTTCCTGGTGCACGCGGCGCAGCCGCACCACGGGGCGCGGCCCCGCTTCATGGCCCAGCCGCCGCTGATGCCGGCCGCGCCTTACGAACCGGAGCGTGCCGACGGCGCGTACTCGGCCGTGGAGATCGCGATCCGTCGCGGTCTGGGACGGGACACCCCCGGTCCGGACGGGGACGGTACCGGCCGCAGCATCGGATAGCCGTGCCTCACGCAACCGGTAGCCGAGGCGGTGGGCGAGGCGTTGGGCGAGCCGGCGGCCGGGGCGGCTGCCACGGTGCCGGCCCGCGCGGGAAATTCGTTTGGTGGACCGCGGCGGCCGCTGCTACCTTTCGGGTGGCCGTGTGACAGACCGAGGAGGTGGTACCCGTGAACGCAGTTTCGACGTGGGTGCTCTCCTGTGGGGTCACGGTCGGGCGGTAGGTCGTCCGGGAGCACCGTTCAAGTGTTCTCCCGAAAGGCACGACCATGCGATTCATTTCCGAACAGCGTCTCGACGGCGGCGTCCTCGAACGCGAGTTCATCCTCGGCGAGATTCCCGGCACCCTGTGGACGCCCGGATCCGCAGCACCGGCCCCGCTGATCCTGATGGCCCACAACAACGGCCTGCCCAGGGGCGAAGCCCGGCTGGTTGCCCGGGCCCGGCACTGCGCGGCGCAGGGCTACGCGGTGGCCGCCATCGACGCCCCCGGCTGCGGTGAACGCCCCCGTTCCGCCGCCGACGATCAGGCCCGCGCCGACCTGCGGCAGGCGATGCGGGCCGGCGAACCGGTCGACGAGATCTTCGAGTCCTTCGTCGGCCCGCTCGTCGAGAACGCGGTCCCGGAATGGCGGACCGCCCTGGACGCCCTGCTGGCGCTGCCGGAGATCGGCGGCCCGGTCGGGTACTCGGGATGGACGGCCGTCGGCATCCGACTGGCGGTGGCCGAGCCGCGCATCGCCGCCGCCGGATTCTTCGCCGGGGGCTACGTGCCTCGCGCCCAGCGCGAGGAGGCCCGCCAGATCACCGTACCGCTGCTGTTCCTGCTGCAGTGGGACGACGAGGGCAATCCCCGGCAGCGGGCCCTGGACCTGTTCGACGCCTTCGGCAGCAAGGAGAAGACGCTGCACGCCAACCTGGGCGGCCACACCGGCACCCCGTGGTTCGAGGTGGAGGACGGCGGCCGCTTCTTCGACCGGCACCTGAGGTGAGGCCGACCCGTCGGGGCGACGGCACGGAGTAGCCGGCC
>NZ_JBHWCL010000036.1:0-63453 GCF_042735125.1 Kitasatospora sp. NPDC059599
GAACCGCACCGCCCAGGCTGTGGGGGATCAGGGGCCCGGGGGCGCCCCCACGACGCCCGCGGTCCGCTGGTGCCACTAGCCGACCACCGCCGGGGAGCGGGGTGCCTCGGGAGCGGGCACCGGCTGGTAGAGCTCGGTGTGCCCTTCGACGTGGAGGTGGGGCAGACGGCGGTCCAGCCAGGCGGGCAGCCACCAGTTGCCGCGGCCGAGCAGGTGCATCACGGCCGGTACCAGCAGAAGCCGGACCAGCGTGGCGTCGATCAGGATGGCCGACCCCATGCCGATGCCGATGACCTTGATCGGCAGGTCGGGCGCCGGGACGAAGGCCGCGAACACGGCGACCATGATGGCCGCCGCCGCGGTGATCACCCGCGCGGTGCCCGCCAGTCCGCTGACGATGGACTCCGCGTTGTCGTTGCTGCGGAGCCAGGCCTCACGCATCCGACTCACCAGGAAGACCTCGTAGTCCATCGAGAGGCCGAACAGGACGGCGAAGGTCAGCACCGGCACGAAGGCCGGCAGCGGGGTGGGGCTGTCGATGCCGACCAACCGGCCGGCGGTGCCGCCTTCGAGGACGAGGGCAACCACGCCGTACGCGGCGCCGACGGAGAGCAGGTTCATCACAGCGGCCTTGAGGGCGACGGCGAGGCTGCGGAAGGCCACCAGGAGCAGGAGCATCGACACCGTGACCACGCCGCCGACGAGCAGCGGGATGCGGCGGGCGATGTTGTCGGTGCTGTCGATCGCGCTGGCGGTCGCCCCGCCGACGTGCACCCGGACGCCGGGGCCGACCGCACCCGGGATGACGTGATCACGGAGGTCGCGGACCAGGGTCTTGGTTTCGCTGGACTGCGGACCGCTGTCCGGGACGACGGTGAGCAGCAGCGAACGGCCGTCGGAGCCGGGCACCGGAGGGGTCACCGCCGTGACGCCGGGCACCGCCTTCAGCACGGTGGGCAGCGAGGCCGTCGCGTCGGCGGGGGTGCCCGGCGCCAACTCGGCGACCAGGACCAGCGGTCCGTTGCTGCCCGGTCCGAAGCCGGCGGCTACCGCGTCGTACGCCAGCCGGTTGGAGCGCCCGGCGGGGTCGTTGCCCGCGTCGGGGAAGCCGAAGCGCACGCCCAGGAACGGCGCCGCGAGCGCCAGCAGGACGACGACCCCGGTGACGGCACCGAGGACGCGGTGACGCTCGACGAGCCTGCTCCAGCGCAGCCAGCCGGCGCCCACCGAGCTCTCGCCCCGGGCGGCGCGGCGCTGGGGCAGGGGCAGCCGGAGTCGCTCGATGTGTCGGCCGAGGTAGCCGAGCAGGGCGGGGAACAGGGTGGCGGACGCGGCGATCACGACGAACACGGAGAGGATCGCCGAGACCGCGGCGCCGCGCATGAACGACAGGCCCATCGCGAACAGCCCGAGCATGCTGACCACCACGGTCATTCCGGCGACCACGACCGCGCGGCCCGCGGTGTCCAGCGCGGCCACCGTGGCGGCCTCGGGTTCGAGCCCCTCGGCGCGCCACTCGCGGAACCGGGTGACCAGCAGCAGCGCGTAGTCGATGCCGACGCCGATGCCCAGCATCGCGGCGAGCGAGGTCGACCAGTCCGGGACCGGCATGATCGCGGCGAGGACCGGCAGCAGGGCGCTGCTGACCGCGAGCCCGCCGAGCGCGGTGAGCATCGGCAGGCCGGCGGCCACGACCGAGCCGAAGGTGATCACCAGGATCACGGCGGCGGCCGCGATGCCGATGCCCTCCGAGCCGATCGCGCCCTGCTCGGCCTGCTGGACCGCCATGCCGCCGAGGTGGACGCGCAGGCCGCCGTCGACGGGGCGGGCGAGGTCGAGCAGTCGCTGGGTGTCCGCCTTGGGCATGTCGGGGGCGACGGCGACGTCCAGGTGGATCTGCCCGAGGGCGGTGCGGCCGTCGGCCGACACCTTGCCGCGCGGGCCGTACGGGTCGTCGATGCCGCTGACGTGCGGCACCTCGGCCATCCGGGCGAGCAGGTCCTTGACCCGGTCGCGGGTGGCGGCGTCGGTCACGCCGCCGTCGGAGGTCAGCACCAGGCTGATCGATTCACCGCCCAGCCCGGGAAAGTCCCGCGTCAGCAGCTGCTGGGCCTGCTTGGAGTCCGAGCCGGGCGCGGTGTAGTCGGCGCTGTACTTGGCGCCGAGGCCGGCCGCGAGGCCGAAGGCCGCGCCGGCGGCGAGCAGCCAGAGCAGCACCGTGCGGCCCCGGTTCCGGAAGCTCCAACCGGCTATTCGGCCGAGCGGGCCGGGCCTGTGTGACCCGCTCTCCCCGGCGGCTGTCCGCCGATCCCCGCGCAGTCCCTGGGACATGTGGTCCTCCGTGCGTCGTCAGGGGCTCCGCCCCCAGGTAAAGCGTTACGCTTCATAACGCGCCTTACGAGGCGTAACGTTTCCCTCGACGGGTACGGATTGTCAACGCGGTGACTGGCGCAGTGAGCGGATGGAGATGCGATGACGGGTGGGTCGGCCGACGGGAGCGGAGGGCGGAGCCGCCGTGAGCGGCTGCGCGCCGACACGGTGGAGGAGATCAAGCGGGCGGCCCTGAGCCTGATCGTCGAGCGCGGCGCCGCGAACCTCCGCTTCACCGACATCGCCCGCACCATGGGGATGACCCCGCCCGCGCTGTACCGCTACTTCGCCGACCGGGACGAGCTGCTCACCGCCCTCGTCGCCGACTCGTACGACAGCCTGTCGGACGCGTTGACGGCGACCCGCGAGACCGTGCCGCCGGACGACCTGGACGGACGCTTCGTGGCCACCTGCATTGCCTACCGCACCTGGGCGCAGCGGAATCCGGAGCGCTTCGCCCTCATCTTCGGCTCCCCCGTGCCCGGGTACGCGGCCCCACCGGACGGACCGACCGTGGTGGCCGGCCGGCGGGCGATGGAGCACATGGCCGAACTCGTCGCCGACACGGCCGAACGCGGCCGGCTCGGCAGCCCGCTGGTGCCGGACGCGGCGGAGGCCCTGATGCTGGCCTGGGCCACCGTGCACGGCTTCGTCACCCTCGAAGCGCACGGCCACTTCCACACGCTCGACCAGCACGCCCGGGACCGCCTCTTCGCAGTCCAGGCGGGCGTCGCCGCGCGCACCGCAGGCCTGTCGCCGGCCGCGGACCGGTAGTGCTCAGGGCCCGCACGGCGGACGGCCATGGCACGGGCGGTGAGGACGGCACCATCCGCAACTCCCGCGCCTCGCCGACGTGCCGGCCGGTCCGGACCGGCCGGCGCGCAACGAACTGACATGAATCCCGGCCGGCCCGCCGACCCGGTGCCCCTCGGCTCGGAGCGCACGGCTGATCCCGGCCCGGAGGTGCCGTGCCCGGACGGCCGGCCCGTGCGGTACCCGCGACGGTGGTGCCGGCCCGACCGGGGCGGTGCCTGCCCGGTGCCCGACGGGCCCCTCGACCAGCGGAAGCCCTCCGCGGGCCGGAGGGGCTATGGTCGAATACATGGGAGAGCGACAGGTCGCACCCATTGCGCCGGACCTGGTACTGACGACTGCCGGCGACTCGCGGGTGCTCACCCCGAGCCGCTCGTACCACGTCGGCCGCGACCCGGTCAGCGAGATCCCGCTCAGTGACCCCCGGGTGTCATGGCACCACGCAGTGCTGCACCTCGGCGACGGACACTGGATGCTGGACGATCTGGACAGCGACAACGGCACCTGGTCCGGAGGCCGCCGGATCTCGCGCCTCGATCTCGGTGACCTCGGCGCCGACAGTGTCATCCGGTTCGGCAGCCCCGGCGACGGCCCGGAGGTGGAGCTCACCGTGGCACCCCCACAGCAGTCCGCCGTCCCGCGTCCCACTGCGCTGACTGCGATCACCGGCTCGTACCGGCCGCCCACCAGCATCCATCCGCTGATCGCCCACACCCTGCGGATCGGCCGCGCACCCGACAACGACCTGGTCCTGGCCGACCTCGACGTTTCCCGCCACCACGCCGAACTGCACACCACCGCCGACGGCCGGTACGCGATCACCGATCTGCACAGCCACAACGGCACCTACCTCAACGGTCAACCGGTGGTGGAGGCCGTGATCGGCCCGGGAGACCTGCTGGGCATCGGCCACTCGGAGTTCTGCCTGGTCGACGGCGAACTCCAGGAGTTCGTCGACACCGGCGACATCACCCTCGACGTGGCCGACCTGGTGGTCACGGTCGGCGACGGCCGGCTGCTCGACGGGATCAGCTTCCCGGTCGGCCAGGACTGCCTGCTGGCGGTCACCGGTCCGAGCGGCTCGGGCAAGTCGACCCTGCTGAACGCGCTCACCGGGCTGCGGCCCGCCGACGGTGGCACGGTGCGTTACGACGGTCGCGACCTCTACCGCGACTACGCCGAACTGCGCCACCGGATCGGCTTGGTGCCGCAGGACGACATCCTGCACACTCAGCTGACCGTCCGGCGCGCGCTCGGCTACGCCGCCGAACTGCGCTTCCCCGGCGACACCGGGGCGGCCGAGCGGAACGCCCGGGTCGACGAGGTGATCGCCGAACTGGGCCTGGAGAAGCGGGCCGACCTGGTGGTCGCCAGCCTCTCCGGCGGCCAGCGCAAGCGGGTCAGTGTGGCACTGGAACTGCTCACCAAACCGTCGCTGCTCTTCCTCGACGAGCCGACCTCCGGCCTGGACCCGGGGATGGACCGCTCGGTGATGCAGATGCTCCGGGACCTGGCGGACGACGGTCGCACCGTCGTCGTGGTGACGCACAGCGTGCTGAGCCTCGATCTCTGTGACCGTCTGCTGATGCTCGCCCCGGGCGGTCGCACCGCGTACTACGGACCGCCCGGCGACGCTCTGGAGTACTTCGGGTGCTCGCAGTGGCCGCAAGCGTTCGAGAACTTCGAGACCCAGGAGGACCGCGACTGGATGGGCGAGTACCGGGCTTCGCCCGCGTACCGCCGGTACATCGACCCCATGGAACGGCCCCGAGCCCCGGTCGCGCCGTCGGGGCCGGGCGAGACGGACGTGGTGCCGCCGTCGGGGGCGGCCGAGACGGACGTGGTGCCGCCGTCGGGGGCGGCCGAGACGGACGTGGTGCCGCCGTCGGGGCCGGCCGAGACGGACGGGGTGCCGCCACCGGGGGCGGCCGAGCGGAGCAGTGTGCCCGCTGCACCGTCCGGGCAGCGCAGCCTGAGGTCCCCGCGGCCCGCGCGACGCCGTGCCGGGCCCGTACCGGCCAAGCCGCCCCCTCAGCCGCAGCGCTGGGACCGCCAGTTGGGCACCCTGGTGCGCCGCTACACCGCCGCACTGGCCGCCGACCGCACCTTCGTGGTGATCATGATCGCGCTGCCGTTCGTGATGGGCGTGTTGGCCCGGGCGTTGGCCGGCGGCAAGCTCACCGACAGCAGTGTGTTCAGTGCGCTGCTGATCCTCTGCGTCGGCGGGGTGCTCACCGGTGCCGCCAACGCGGTCCGCGAGCTGGTCAAGGAGCGGGTGATCTACCGGCGGGAGCGCGCCGTCGGGCTCTCCCGATCGGCGTACCTCTGCTCGAAGGTGGTGGTGCTCGGCACGGTCACGGTGGTTCAGGCCGTGGTGCTCACCATGGTCGCGTTGGCGGGAGTGCGACTCAGACCCGAGGGCGGCAGCGGGGTCTTCCTGCCGCCGCTCGCCGAGATCGTCATCGTGATGGCGCTGCTCGCCTTCGCCGGAATGATGCTGGGACTGCTGGTCTCGGCGCTGGTCGGCAAGGAAGAGGCCACCATGCCGCTGCTGGTGCTGCTGGCCATCGTGCAGGTCGTCTTCACCGGCACCCAGCTGCGCCTGTACGGGGTGCCGGGACTCGAACAGCTCTCCTGGCTGGTGCCGTCCCGCTGGGCGATGGCGGCGATGGCCGCCACCGTCGATCTGCACGCCATCTCGCCCGGCAACAACCTGGCGGCCGATCCGCTGTTCCGGCACAGCGCGGGGGCCTGGCTGCTGAGCACCGGAATGCTGCTGGTGCTCAGCCTGGCCTACGGCCTGGTGGTCTACTGGCTCCTGCGGCGGACCGAGCCGGCGGTCATGCGCCGGGCCCGGAAGGCCGGCTGACCGACCCGCTCGTCAGCCGGCCCGATCCGGGCACTGCGTCCGTCGGGTGTGGTGGTGGGGCAGTCAGCGGATGGTCGGCGGAGGTGAGCGTGCCGCCCCCGGCGAGCAGTTCGAGCAGCTCCTCGCGCACCGCACAGTGCGGAAGCACCCCGGCGTCGTTCCGCAGATCTTCTTCATGTCCGAGACGCCCCTGAGCTGGCACACCTCCCGCAGCACGGTGAACCGCCGCGTCCGCGTCCAGGGCGAGCCGGTCGACTCCTACCCGGCGCTGCCGCCGGAGGCGCGGCGCTGGTCGGTGCGGCGCTGGTCGGTGCGGCGGATCACCGAGGTCGGCGAGGAGATCCTGCAGCGGCGCTGCCGCGAGGTGACCGGCGCCGAGTTCGGCAGCCCTGACCTGTCCCGGCTGGTCGACGACATGTTCCGCACCATGCATGTCGCCGAAGGCGCGGGACTGGCCGCTTCGCCCGCTGCCTGCAGTACGAGACCGACCACCTCGAAGGGCAGCTCGACATGGACCGGCCGGCCAAACGCGATCGCAAGGACGCGCTCCGCCGGACCGCCGAACGCCGCGAGGCCCTCTTCGCCCGCCGAGCCCGCCGCACCCGCCGCGCCCGCCGCGCCCGCCGCACTCGCCGCGCCGCCGAGCTCGACAGCCGAGCCGACCCGCTGCGGCGGTTTCACCCGACGCCCTCGCCGGCGACTTTCACCAGTGCCTGCGTGCCGATCACCGCGAGCAGCGCCAGCCGTTCGGCGTCCTCGGTGCCGGGTTCGGCCGTGTAGACCATGATCCGCAGATCGCTGCCCGCGACGCTGAGCACGTCGCAGTCCAGCGTCAGCGGTCCCACCTGCGGGTGGTCGACGGTCTTGCGCGAGGCCTCCTGGTGTCCCACCGCGCCGGAGTCCCACAGCTTGGCGAACCGCTCGCTGTTGCCGCGCAGATCGGCGATCAGACGGCGCAGCCGCAGATCCGCCGGGTAGCGGCTCGCCGTCGCCCGCAGGTCGGAGACGACCGCGGTCTCCAACGCCCGCCGGGACTCCGGCGTGTGGCGGACCCGGCTGCCCGAGCCGAGGAAGTTCCGCCACGCCCCGTTGCGCTCCTTGCCGTGCCGTTCACCCATCAGCGCGGTGTAGAGCGGATTGGCCAGCAGCAGCGTCCACGCCGCGTCGGAGACCGCGACGGGGGTGCCGGTCAGCCGGTCCAGCATCCGTTGCACGCTGGGCGTGATGTAGCCGGGCACCGTGCCGATTCCCGGCGCTACCAGCCCGGCGACCCGGAAGAGGTGCTCACGCTCCTCCGCGTTCAGTCGCAGCGCCCGCCCCAGCGCCTCGACGACCTGCTCCGACGGGTTGGTCGCCCGGCCCTGTTCGAGGCGGGTGACGTAGTCGACCGAGATCCCGGCCAGCAGCGCCAGCTCCTCCCGGCGCAGTCCGGCCGCGCGCCGATGGCCGCCCACCGGCAGGCCGGCCGCCTCCGGCGGGACCCGGTCACGCCAGCGCCGCACCGTCTGCCCGAACTCCGTGGTCGCCATGCCACCACTGTGCACCACCCCACCCCGCGGGTGCCTGGTACTGGCAGTCCCAGGAAGACCGGACGCCTGGCTGACGGCATCGCCGCGCAGCATCGTGGAGGCATGACCACAACACTGATCACCGGAGCGAACAAGGGTCTCGGCTTCGAGACCGCCCGTCAACTCATCGCCGCAGGCCACACCGTGTACATCGGCAGCCGGGACCCCGAGCGCGGGCGTCGCGCCGCCGAGCAGTTGGGCGCGCGGCTGGTCGTCATCGACATCACCGACGACGCCTCGGTCGCCGCAGCGGCGAAGACCGTCGAGGCCGACGGCGGCCTCGACGTGCTGGTCAACAACGCCGGCGTGGAGGAGCGGGCCGAGGACAACGGCATCATCGGGGCCGCGGACATCACCGCCGACCTGATGCGGAGCACGTTCGAAACCAACGTCTTCGGCACGGTACGCGTCACCCACGCGTTCCTCCCGCTGCTGCAGCGCTCCGCCGCCCCCGTCGTCGTCAACCTCAGCAGCGGCCTGGCCTCGCTCACCCGCGTCACCACCGCCGACACCCCCACCTACGTGTACCCCGGCGTCGCCTACCCGGCCTCCAAGGCCGCCGTCAACATGGTCACCGTGCAGTACGCCAAGGCGTTCCCGAACATGCGCATCAACGCCGTCGAGCCCGGCTTCACCAAGACGGACCTCAACGGCAACACCGGCATCCAGACCGTCGAACAGGGTGCCGAGATCATCGTCCGCATGGCCAGCCTCACCCCGGACGGTCCCACCGGCACCTACACCGACGCCGAGGGCCCGCTGCCCTGGTAACCGACCCGCCCACGACGGCCGCCCCGGCCGACGATCACGTCCTCGCCCTGCAGGAGCGTGTGCTCAGCCCATCCTGGTCGAGGGGACGATCCGGCAGCGTCACCCGGCGGTTCGTCGGGGAACTCCATACCCCGACGCCGGTCTCCGCCCGCCGAACCCCCGACCCGACGCGATTGTCTCGGCGACGGTCTGCTCCGGTGACGGTGTCCACGGCACCGGGTGGCCAGGTCCTTGCGCAGGATGCCCGCCTCCTGACCCTCGCGCTGTAGGAGAGGCGAGCCCGGTCAGGCTGCCGGGGCGGTCAGGACGGCCCCGGCCACCAGTCGGAGATTCCTGATCATCGGATTCGGGTCGCCCTTGCGGCTGACCAGGACGACCTTGCTGGAAGGAGCGCCCTCGATCGGGACGGTGACGAGGTCGGGGCGTAGTGAGCTACGCCGGTCGCCGACCGGTAGCACGGCGATCGCCCCGCCGCTCGCGACGAGTTCGAGCTTGTCCTCGTAGCTCTCGATCGGCGACAGGCCGGCCCCGAGGATCCGGTAGGAAGTCCAGTCCGTGGTCTCGAACGGGCATGGCGCCGCCTCCTTGCCGGCCAGTTCTTCCGCGGTCACCGACGGGCGGTCGGCCCAGGGATGGCCGCGTGGGACCACGAGCATCCGCGGCTCCTCGTACAGAGGGGTGGTGAAGACGTCGTCGTCGGCGAGCGGCAGCGGGGCCCGCGCGATCAGGGCGTCGACGCGCTTGTCGGACAGAACTCCTAGGTCGCGGCAACTCAGGTGCCGGGTGGTGATCTCGGCGTCCGGGTAGCGGCGGCGCAGTTCCCGTACGGCGGCAGTGATCACCAGGTCTTCGACGTAGCCGATGGTGATTCGTTCGGTCTCGGCTTCTTCACGCACGGTCAGTTCGGCCTGTCGGGCGGCCTGCAGCAGGGCTTGGGCCCGGGGGAGGAACCTCTGGCCTGCCGGAGTGAGCCGGGTGCCCTGGGGTACGCGGTCCAGCAGTCGTGTGCCGAGATATTTTTCGAGCCGTTGGATCTGGCGGCTCAACGCAGGCTGGGCCACGTGCAAGTCGGCGGCGGCCCGGCCGAAGTGCTGGTGCGCCGCGACCACGGTGAAGTAGCGCACCAGCCGCAGTTCCAGGTCCTGTCCGAGATCGTTCACCCTTGCAGCGTACGCGTCATGCCGTTTCGGAATGAGCGGGTTGCCGGATCGGTCTTGGACGGCGACGCCGCGGTGGGCCTTGACTGAAGGAGCAACGTTTCCCCAGGAAGGCGACAGACGCGATGAAGGCGATCCGGTTCCATGAAGCGGGCGGACCCGAGGTTTTGCAGTACGACGAGGTGTCGGTTCCCGAGATCGGCCCGGGCGAAGTGCTCGTCCGGGTGCACGCAGCGGGCATCAACCCGCCGGACTGGTACCTGCGTGAGGGGATGAAGGTCATGCCGGCCGAGATGAGGCCGGCCCTGGAGTTCCCTCTGGTCCCCGGAACGGACATGTCGGGCGTGGTCCAGGCGGTCGCTCCGGACGTGTTGGGGTTCGCCGTCGGTGACGAGGTCTTCGGCATGCTGAGGTTCCCCGGATTCGACGGCCGGACCTACGCCGAGTACGTGGCCGCACCGGCTTCGGACCTGGCTCACAAGCCGGCCGGTATCGACCACGTGCAGGCGGCCGGGGCGCCGATGGCCGTGCTGACGGCCTGGCAGTACCTGGTGGATCTCGGCCACGACGTGCCGTCCGTCTTCACCGGTCGAGTGCACCAGCCGGTGCCGATCACGCCAGGGATGACCGTGCTGGTCAACGGGGCTGCCGGTGGAGTGGGTCACTTCGCGGTGCAGCTGGCGAAATGGAAGGGGGCACGCGTCATCGCGGTGGCCTCCGGGCGGCACGAGCAGTTCCTGCGCAAGCTCGGCGCCGATGAGTTCATCGACTACACCAGGACGCAGGCTGCGGACGTGGTCAGCGGTGTCGACCTGGTGATCGACGCCGTCGGTGGCCCGGACAGCTCACGCTTCCTGACTGTGCTCAAGCGCGGCGGCACCATGCTTCCGGTGTTCTTCGCCCAGTACGATCCGGAAGAGACGGCGCGTCTGGGCATCACGGTCTCGACCATTCAGGTGCGTTCCAACGGCCCCCAGCTCGCCGAGATCGGGCGATTGTTCGACGAGGGCAAGCTGCAGGTCGGGGTGGACAGCACCTACCCGCTGCCCGAGGCGGGCAGCGCACACACGCGAGCCGCGCAGGGCCACATCCAGGGCAAGATCGTGCTGACGGTGGTCCCGTGATCGCCGAACTCCAGTAGGCGGTGGCGCACTGCGCCCACGCCCTGGACGCGCTGAAGGTGCCCGCGCCGGAAGCGGTTCCGACCGAAGACACCATCTGGACCTTGACGATGCCCCGACAGGGAGTGCTCGGCCCGATCGCCGGACGAGCGGCGGTGCCCGACCCATCCGTTCGGAGGTGAATGGGGAGCGCCCGATCCGGCAAAGACCGGTGTGCACCTGCACGCGGATACCGGCCGGTCCAGCCGGAGCGAGCCGGCTGGACCGTTGGCCGACGAGCAGTGTCCGGCCGGCACAGCTCGACAGTCAGCGGGCGATCGAGACCGCGAAGGGCGTGAATCCGGTGGATCGGATGACGTGCGGGACGAAGAGGATCGCGGCCTCCGTGGCGCGGGCAGTCCGGATCCCGCCGAGGTCAGTGATCCACTCCTTGTGCCAGCCGAGGTCGGTGAGCAGTCCGCGGACGGTCTGCTTGGCCTGCGGGTCCTCACCGGAGAGGAACGCGGTCGGTGTCTGGGTGAGCGCGGCCGGTGCGGTCATCACCGGGAAGAGCATGGTGTTGAGGGTCTTGACGACGTGGGTTTCGGGGAGCGCCTCCTGGAGTTGCTCGGCGAGGCTTGAGCCGGGGTAGATCAGATCGGCGGGCAGTCCGTCCGGTCCGTCGGTGGTGGCGTTGGAGACGTCGACGAGGATCTTGCTGCGCAGTTCCTCGCGCAGGGCGGCGAGTCGTTCCAGGGAGCCGGCGCCCGGGGTGGCGTTGATGACGATCCGGGCCGTGCGGGCGGCGTCGGCGGCGGCGCCCGGTGTGCGGTCCGCGACGGTCACCTCGTGCCCTGCGCGGGTGAGGGCGGCGGCCAGGTTGCCGCCGACGCGGCCGTTTCCGAGTACTGCGATCGTGGTCATGGTGATGGTGTCCTTTTGTGGGCGCGGTTGTGGTGCGCGGTCAGAGGGAGAGGGTGGCGACGGCTTCGGCGTGGATACCGGGCGCGGAAGCCAGGAAGCTTCCGCTCTGCGGGGTCCAGGGGCGGCCCTGGGCGTCGGAGATCCGTCCGCCGGCCTCGGTGACGAGCAGTGCGCCGGGCAGCAGGTCCGCGCGGGCGCCGGCGAACTGCCAGAAGGCGTCGATCCGGCCGGCGGCCACGTTCACCAGGTGCAGGGTCGCGGGTACGGCGGTGCGGACGACCAGCGCGTCGAAGAGCATCGCGGTGATCGAGGAGCCGACGCGTCGTACGACGTTCTCGTCCTCGTCGGGGCGGGCCTGGCTGGTGGCCACGATGCTCAGGCCGAGGTCCGCAGTGGGGGAGACGTGCAGCGGCCGGCCGTCGAGGTGGGCGCCCGCGCCGGTGAGCGCGGTGTAGGTCTCGCCGGTCAACGGCAGGTGGACGACGGTGAGCACCGGCTGGTTGTCGCGCACGAGGGTGGCGGTCACCGCCCATTCGGGCAGGGCGTGCAGGTGGTTGACGTTGCCTTCGGCCGGATCCACGACCCACCATTCGCCGGGCGGCAGCGCCCCGCCGTCCAGTTCGTCCTCCACCCAGCCGGCGTCCGGGCGCAGGCTCGTGAGGCGGGGGCGCAGGATGTCGAGGGCCATCTCGTCGTTGGCGGCCAGCGCGCGCATCAGCTCCTCGCGGTTCCGGTAGCGGACCACCGCGCCGAAGCGCTCGCGCAGCGCCGAACCGGCCTCGCGTACGGCGGCCGCGGTCCGGGCGAGCAGGTCGGCGTCCAAGGCGGTGACGTCAGTGGTCTGAAGCGTTTCGGGCATGGTGGAACTCCCGTCTGAGGAGGGGGGTGAGGCCGATCGAGGGCCGAACTGTGCGTTGCTTCTTGCGCTTTCGCCTCAACGCTAGATAACCCCGTAATTAACTTCAAGTGCATGTCAAGCACGGCTAGGATTACTCGCATGCAATTGGATTTGAACCTGCTCGCCGCGCTCGACGCGCTGCTGGAGGAGGGCAGTGTGGCCGGGGCGGCCGCGCGCCTGCATGTCACCGCCCCCGCGATGAGCCGGAGTCTGGGCCGGATCCGGCGCACGACCGGGGATCAGATCCTGGTGCGCACCGGCCGCACGATGACCCCGACGCCGTATGCGATCGCCGTCCGGGAACAGGTGCACGCGCTACTGCACCAGGTCCAGGAGGTCCTGGCCCCGAGCCGTGAACTCGATCTGGCAACGCTGGAGCGCACCTTCACACTCCGCTGGCACGATTCCCTGGTCGCCCTGAGCGGCCCCGCACTGCTCGCGGCCGTGCGCGAACAGGCGCCGGGCGTGCGATTGCGCTTCGTCGCGGAATCGAGCGTCGACACCCCCGAGTTGCGGCGCGGCGAGGTCGACCTGGAGGCCAACGCCAACCGTCCGAGCGCACCGGACATCCGTGCCGAGAAGGTGGGTGAGACCCGCCTCGTCATCGTCGTGAGGCACGGGCACCCCCTCACCCGTGTCAGGACCGTCACCGCAGAGCGGTACGCCACCGCTGAGCACGTCACCGCCTCGCGACGTGGAAACCTCGGCAACGCCCTCGACGGCGCCCTCGCGCGGCTCGGCCTCACCCGCCGCGTGGTGGCCACCGCGCCCACGGAAGCGGCCGCGCTGGAGTTCGCACGCGGTTCCGATCTCCTGATCACCGTCCCCGAAGCCACCACGCGGTCCGCAGTCGCCGACCTCGGCCTGGTCGTGCTCCCCCTCCCGCTCGAACTGCCGTCGGCGCCGGTATACCTGTCGTGGCATCAGCGCTACGACACCGACCACGCCCACACCTGGCTGCGCGGCCTGGCACGAACCGCGCTGGCCGTATGCGGGGCGTCGTCGTCGGCGTCCTCCGACCGCTTTCGGGGCTGAGCGTGTCCGAACCGCGCGATCGCTTACACGCCCGCCTGGCCGAGTACGGGCGGTGGAGTAGGGGCGTGAGCCCCCCGGAGGGGTGCGTGGACAGGGGTGCCGATCGACACCGTCCGACGAGCACGTGGTCGACGTCCGTGGTCCGTCGTGACCTGAAGACCGCCCCACAGGGCGCCGTCGGGGACCGTCCGAGCCTGTCCCGACGGCCGGGTCGATCGTTTCGGACATCGGCGCTCAGGAAGGTTCGGTGCCGGGTTCCGCCGGGACGACAACGACCGGGAGACGGGCATGGTGGACGACCTCGGTACTGGTCGATCCGAGGGCGAGGCGTCCCCAGGCACCCGATCCCCGGGAGCCGACCACCAGCAGGCCGGCGTCCGTGCTGGCTTCGAGGAGGACCTGCGCCGGGCGGCCGGGTTCGCAGACGATCTCCACGTCCACGAACGGTGCGCCGAGCTGCTCCTGCAGTTCCCTGACGGAGTCGGCCACGGCCTGGGTGACGAGATCGCGCTGCTGGGGGACGGGGCCGCTGTCGGGGCCGGAGGAGACCGTCCATTCGAAGCCGGATCGCCGGGTCGGGGCGTACTCGTACGCGCAGACGGCCCGCAGACCGGTGGCGCGAAGTCGGGCCTCGCGGAGCGCGAAGGTGACGGCATTCCGGGCCTGGGGGGAACCGTCGGTGCCGACCACGATCGGGCTGACCGTGTGGCGGGCAGCGGGATCGGTCATGGGTGACCTCCAAGGATTCGGTGGCACGGAGTTGCGCGCGGCCGTCGCGACCCGTACGGCGGCGGGGTCCGATCGGCCGGCCGCCGCGGGGTGCACTTCCCAGCCTGCCCCTGTCCGTTCACGGGCACCATCGCAGTCCATGAGCCGCGTCCGGTCGGACACCGCCGGTGACCGGCCGTTCGGCGGGCCCCGACGTACCCTGGCGGCCGATTCCGCAGCCACGAGGGATCGGGCGGTGCGCGGCCCGTGAGCGAGGACGCTGTCCTCGCTGTGCCGGTCGACAGCCCCGCCGCCTTCGCCGCCGTCCACCCCGTCCACGACGAGACCGGTTCCGGGGCGGCCCATGGGAGTGGGTATCGGGAGAGGATGGCGAGGGCTGTCGCGCCGGACAACCCGGCACAGTAGGCCGGGACTTGGGCGAGCA
Organism: Kitasatospora sp. NPDC059599; assembly: GCF_042735125.1. NCBI lineage: Bacteria > Bacillati > Actinomycetota > Actinomycetes > Kitasatosporales > Streptomycetaceae > Kitasatospora > Kitasatospora sp. NPDC059599. Next base: position 14,659 of record NZ_JBHWCL010000036.1, read on the forward strand.
GGTACGTGGGACCGTGGTGCGCGGACCGGATGCCGAAGCAGGCGTCCATCGCGTCGACTTCGGCACCCGGGTCCGTACCCCGAAGGCTGCTTGGGCACCTTCACGGAGGACCGGCGAGCAGTCCGCAAGGCCGGCTGGTCAGGGCAGTCGGCTGCAGCCGTCAGTGGACCCACACTCCGGTGGTCGGTCAGGGACCGGGCAGCTCGAACCCGAGAGCGGCCAGGGCCTCCTCGGCGGCCTGTTGGTCCTGCTCGTAGCTGCCGCCGGAGATGCCCAGCCCTCCGATGCACCGGCCGTTCTCGGTGATCGGGTAGCCGCCGCCGACGGCTGTCAGGCGAGGGTGGCCGGTCAGTGGTGCGACCCGCGGGTTGGCGAGATAGTCGTTCCACGTATGGGTGGGGATGTGGAACGAGGCCGCAGTCCAGGCCTTGTCGAACGCGACCTCGGCGGTGAGGAAGGGCGCGTCGTCGGCCCGGTCGAATGCCTTCAGATGGCCTCCCTGGTCGGTGACGGCGATGGCCGGCGTGAAGCCGATCCGGGCAGCGGCGGTGCGTACCGCCGCGATGAGTGCGGCGGCGGCGGCCTGGGTGACCGACGAGGCGGGGGCCGACTTCCGCAGTGTGTCGGGGCTCATCAAGGTTTCCTTCGCTGGGGTGGGGCGGTGGCGGTGGCGGGCAGCAGCCGCAGCCGGGTCACCGCAGGGGCGAAGCCGGGGTGGGGACCGCGTGGGTGACGACGGACTCCTCGGGGATCAGCAGGTCGTGGACGACCGGGCCGATCTCGTTCCTCCAGCGGTCGTGCTGGTAGACGGCCGCGTACAGGGCTTCGCTCCGGGCCTCGTCCTCGAAGCGGCGTATCCACACGTAGCCGTCCTCGTCCTGGGCGTCGACGAAGGAGGCGGTCACGTCCATGCCCAGCGAGGCCTGGAACGGGATGACCACGTCCTCCATGTAGCGCACCCACTCCTCGCGGCGTCCGGGCCGGGCCTGGTAGCGGCGGATCTCGTAGTACACGGTGCTCCTCCGAACTCCCTGCGGGGGCGGTCAGTCGGCGATGGTCAGGACGATCTTGCCGCGGGTGCGGCCGGCCTCGACGCGGGTGTGTGCCGTGCCGGCCCGCTCCAGCGGGAACGTCTCCTCCACCTCGACGTCGACTTCACCGGCGTCGATCAGGCCTGCGATCGTGGCCAGCGCCGCGCCGTCCGGCTCGACCAGGTACGGAGTGACCCGCACGCCGGCGGCCTCGGCGGCCTGGGCCAGCTCCGGGGAGACACCGGCAGGGACGGCCACCAGCAGGCCGCCCGGGCGCAGGACCTTCAGCGAGCGGGTGCTGGTCCGGTCATGTGCGTCGCCCACCAGGTCGATGACGACGTCGACGTCGTGGGCGACGTCCTCGAAGCGGGTGGTGGTGTAGTCGATGGTCTCGTCGGCGCCGAGTTCCTTGAGCCAGCGGTGGCGTGCGTCGCTGGCGACGGCGATCACGTGGGCGCCCAGGTGCCGGGCGAACTGGACCGCGAAGTGGCCCACTCCGCCGGCGGCGGCCGTGACCAGGACGCGCTGGCCGGCCTGCACACGGGCGGTGTCGACCACGGTCTGCCAGGCGGTCAGCGCTGCCAGCGGCACGGCGGCCGCGTGCGTGTGGTCGATGGTGGCCGGCTTGCGGGCCCACTGGCGGGCCGGAGCGGTCACGTACTCGGCGTAGGCGTTCGCGGCGCGCGGGAACCACGGCATCCCGTACACCTCGTCGCCGGGCGCGAGCGTGGTGACGCCGAAGCCGACCTCCTCGACGACGCCGGAGACGTCCCAGCCCAGGGTCAGTGGGAACGTCTGCAGTCCCGCCATGCCCTGCCCTTCGCGGGTCTTCCAGTCCACCGGGTTGACGCCGGCGGCGTGCACACGTACCAGCACCTCGGTCGGCAGCGGCTCGGGGCGCACGACCTCCTCGACGGTCAGCACCTCCGGCCCGCCGAACTCCCTGACGGTGACAGCCCGCATGGTGCGCTCGCTCATGTTGTCCTCGCTCATGTCCGTCCCGATCTCTTCCGTCGGAACCGCGGTCCCGACGGAAGAAAGACTGGCGTGTGCTCGCGGACGCGAGTGAGTGGCCGGGGAGCCACCTGTCGTACCATTCCGGCCATGCCGCATCGTGTTGCCGTTCTCGCCCTCGACGGAGTCCTGCCGCTGGACCTGGGCATCCCGGCCCGGGTGTTCAACGAGGCCTGTGAACCGGACGGGACCCGCCTGTACTCCGTCAGTACCTGCTCCCTCGGAGGCCGACCGGTCCGCACGCACGAGGACTACCGGATCGTCGTCGACCACGACGAGTCGGTGCTGGAGACCGCGGACACCGTCGTACTCGCCACGCAGGAGCCCGGCGAGCACCTGCTCGCGACCGGCACGCTCCCCGAGGAACTCGCTGCGGCTCTGGACCGGATAGGTCCGCGGACCCGCATCGTCAGCCTGTGCACCTCGGCCTTCCTGCTCGCGGCGGCCGGTCTGCTGGACGGTCGGCGAGCCACCACGCACTGGGCGCTGTGTGACGCGCTGGCACGGCTGTTCCCCGACGTCGAGGTCGATCCGGGCGTGCTGTTCGTCGACAACGGACGCATCCTGACGTCCGCCGGCGGAGCGGCCGGCATCGACCTGTGCCTGCACCTGGTCCGTCTGGATCACGGGGCGGCGGTGGCCTCGGCCGCCGCGCGGCGCTGCGTGGTGGCGCCGTGGCGCGAGGGCGGGCAGGCACAGTTCATCGAGCACCCGGTTCCGCAGGACACCGACTATTCCACTTCGGCGACGCGGCAGTGGGCAGTGGACCGGCTGGCCGAGCCGGTCACACTGGAGGACATGGCCCGGCACGCTCACATGAGCGTGCGCACCTTCACCCGGCGGTTCCGCAGCGAAGTGGGCTGCAGCCCGCTGAAGTGGCTGGCGCAGCGGCGGCTGGCGCACGCGCGCCTCCTGCTGGAGTCCACCGACCTGACCGTCGCGCGGGTCGCCGCTGCCTGCGGCTTCGGCGACGCCGTCGCCCTGCGCAAGCATTTCCACACGTATGTGGGCCTGTCACCACTGGCCTACCGTCGCGCTCACCGCGCACGGGAACCCATGACGGCACAGTGACCGCCCAGCCGCTGCAGCGAGCGCGTCCAGGCCGTCGTCTACGCCTACCGCCACGGCCTGGTCACCTGACCGGGAGTTCCGTCCCCGGCCCCGAGGCGAGGGTTCCGCTGTGCGGGGGCCGGAACTCGCTTGCGGCACGTGGCCCTGCCCGTCTCGGTGAGCACCGTCGGCCTCGTCTCCGGCCGTACCGCCGCCACCCGAACGGAGCCGCTCGGCGGCTCCCGTGGCCGGGTGGGCCGCCGTGCTCCCGTGGGGTCCCGCCTGTTCGCCGGGCTCGTGCCGACTCGTGCCTTCCCGTCGACGTCCGGCCGGCGCCACTGGCCGGCGGGGCCGGTGCGGGCCACCGGATGCCAGGGCGTCCCGCCCCCGTGAGTGTCGGGGGCGGGACGCGGTGCGGGCTCAGGGCCCGCAGGGGTGGAGGGCGGTGTTACTTCACGCCCGGTGGTTCAGTACCAGAGGTCGGGGCTGAGCTGGTAGTCGTAGCCGCTGCCGGGCTGCCAGTACAAACGGGCCTCGGCCTTGTAGTTGTGGCCCGGGGTCGGGTTGGTCAGGGTGTAGGTGTAGGAGTACTGGCCGGAGTGGCAGGGGAACGAGGTCGAGAGCGCCTGGCTGCCGGTGGTGTAGTCCCAGATGATGATCTGCTCGGTGCAGTTGTTGCTGGCGAAGTTGGTGGTCACCTGCGCCGACACCTGGCCGCCGCCGGCGTTGATGCAGGTCTGCTTCCAGTCCGGGCCGGCGCAGCCGCCGCCGCTCGATGCCGAAGCCGTCCCGGCACCGGTCAGCGCGATCCCGCCGGCGAGCGCGGTGGTGGCCAGGCCCAGGACGGCCCGGCGGATTCCCTTGACGGACATGTGCATTCCCTCCCTCTTGGCCCGGTCGGGTTGACCGGGGCACGACATGAGGCTCGGTCATGGCGATGGACATTCGATGAGCACGCCGAGCAGTTGCTCGGTCTCGGCCGCGTCGGCGTCGAGGTCCAGCCGCCGGAAGTGCTCAAGCGCCTGTCCGAGGCAGGCCCTGGCCCGGCTGCGGTGGCCCAGGTCGGCGAGGGCCTGGCCGAGGGCGCGCAGCACGGTGCCCTCCAGCATCCCGCCGACGCAGTGGGCCTGCGGAAGTGCCTCCTCCGCGGCCCGGACGGCGGCCGTCGGCCGCCCGGCCGTGAGGTGGATCCGGGCGATCAGGCCGCCGGTCGCGGCCTGGAAGACGGGCATGCCGAAGGAACGGAACCGGGCCAGGGCGCCTTCCGCCCGCTCCAGGGCCCGTGCGAGGTCGCCGCAGAGGTGGAGGATCCGGGCCAGGTGGTAGCTTCCGACGGACGAGGAGATGGACACCTCACCGCCGGTCAGCTCGGCACACCGCTCACCGGCCGCGCGGGCCCGGGCGAGGTGGCCGCTCCTGGCGTGGTTGTAGCCGAGCTCGCCGAGTGCGAGGCCCTCGGCGGTCTCGTCGTCGAGCTGCTGGAACAGCGACGACGCCTTTTCGAGAGGACCGATCGCCGCCTCGAAATCGCCCAGCACCCGCGCATTCGCCCCGAGCAGTTGGAGGACTTTGGCACGTAGTCGGCGCAGCGCCGCCCCGCCGCACAGTGGCAGGCAGCGGCGGAGCTCCTCGCCCGCCGCCGCGTAGGAGCCGGCGTGGCAGAGCATGCTGCCGCGGACCGAGCGGGCGAGCACCTCGACGTCCCGTTCGCCGCGGGCAGTCGCCGCCTCGGCGACCCGGGCCGCCAGGTCGCCGACCGTGGTCACGTAGTCGCGGCCGAACAGGATCGAGCCCATCCTGTCCGTCAGGTCGGCGGCCTGGGCGAGCGGCAGGGCCGGGTCCTGGCAGGCCCGGCGGATCACCGCCTGGTGGAGGTCGGCCCGGTCGCGCAGCCAGGCGGTGGCGTCCTCCACCGTGTCGAATGACGTGCCGGGCACGGTGGTCTCCGCCGTGATCAGGCGGCGGCGGGTGTGCTCGACGCGGTGGGCGGTCGCCTCGGCGTTACGGGCGGTGGCCAGGCAGAAGGCGAGCAGCCGGGCGTACGCGGCCGAGACCTCTGCCGGGGCGTCCTCGCCGGCACAGCGCCGGCGGGCGAAGACCCGCAGCAGATCGTGGAGCCCGTACCGGTCGGCGGCGGGGGAGTTCAGCAGGTTCAGGTCGACCAGGGATTCCAGGAGCTCGCGGGTGCGCTCAGGGGAGCGGTCGAGCAGCGTTGCGGCCGGGCCCAGGTCGAGCACGGGCGTGTCCGGGAGGGCGAGCAGCCGGAGGGCGCGGGCCTGTTCGCTGTCGAGCCGGGCGTAGGAGAGTGCCAGGACGGGCTCGACCGACGTGTGGTGGTGGACGAGTTCGGCGAGTCGGGTCCGTTCGTCGGCCAGGGCGGAGGCCAGGCCGGCCAGGGACTGCACGGGGTCGGCTGCGAGCCTGCAGCCGGCAACCCGTACGGCCAACGGCAGCAGGCCGCAGGCCGTGACGATCGCGGTGGCGGCCTCGGGCTCGGCCTCCGTCCGGGCGCGGCCGGCGACGGTGGCGAGCAGGTTCAGCGCCTCGGTCGGCTCCATCGCGTCGAGGTGGAGGTGGTGGGCGCCCGGGAGGCCGGTCAGCCAGACCCTGCTGGTGACCAGGACGGCGCAGGTCCGAGCGCCGGGCAGCAGCGGGGCGGTCTGCTCGGCGGAGGCCGCGTTGTCGAGCAGCACCAGCAGGCGGCGGCCGGCCACGGTGGTGCGGTAGAGCGCGGCGCGCTCGGCCGGGTCTGCCGGGATCTCCCGGTCCGCGACGCCGAGCGAGGCCAGCACCAGGCCGAGTGCCTCGGCCGGGTCGAGCGGGTCGGCCTGGGCGCCACGCAGGTCCAGGTGCAGTCGGCCGTCGGGGAACCGCTCGCGCAGGGCGTGGGCGACGTGCACGGCCAGGCTGGTCTTTCCGGAACCGCCGATTCCGTTGATCGCCGAGATGACCACGGCGCCCGGGTCGGGCCGGGTGAGCACGGTGGTCAGCTCTGCAGCAGCGCTCTGCCGGCCGGTGAAGTCGACCAGGGGAGCGGGAAGTTGTTCCGGTACCGGCGAGCTTCGGGAGTCCGTCCCCCGGTCGGGAACCGGCCAGCCGTGAGCTGCGGCCGAGCAGCCCACGGGGCGGGTCGCCGTGCCGAGGGTGGGGTCGGCGCGCCGAATCCGCGTGTGCAGCGCGTCGAGCTCCGGGCAGTCCAGCCCCTCGGCGTGGTAGTCGCGCCGGGCATCGGCGTACACGGCCCGCGCCTCGGCCGGGCGGTCCGCCAGGTGGTACTCCAGCATCAGCAGGGCGCGAAACCGCTCGCGGAACGGGTGGGCGAACACGGCTTGGTCGAGTTCGACCAGGCAGGACGGGTTGTCCCCCAGATCGACGTCGAGGGCGAGCTTCGCCTCCAGTGCCTCCACCCGGCGTTCGGTCAGGTGGCGGCGGAGATCGACGGCATGGCCGCCGGGCAGTCCGGCCAGCGGCTCGCCCTCGTGCAGGGCCAGCGCCCGGGCCAACAGGTCGCGGGCCCGCGGCCGGTCGGCGGCGGCGATCTCCGCCTGCGCGACGAGGCGGTCGAAGGCTACGGAGTCCAGCGACTCGGCGGGGACGTCGAGGCGGTAGCCGCCGTCGACGGTGACCAGGAGGTGTGCGGCGTGGTGGTCGCGCAGCGCGCGACGCAGCCGGTAGGCGTGGGTGGCCAGGACGGACTTGGGCCGGCTGGGCGGGTTGTCCTCGTCGAAGATGCCCTCGGCGAGGCGGGCGGCGGTCAGCGGCCGGCCCGGGTGGGCGAGCAGCATGGCGAGAAAGGCCTGCTGTTGGCTGCGGCCCAGGTCGAGGCGGCGGTCGTCGACCCGGGCGGTCAGCGGGCCGAGCAGGTGGAAGCGCAGGTCGGGCGCGCTGGAGGGGGTGCGTTCGGTGGTGGGTACGGGGTCGGTGGCGATGACGGTTCTCCCGGCGGCTCGTCGGGCCCCGGGTGGACGGCGCGCCGGGGCTGGTGGATGGCGGTGGCGCGTGGGGGATTCGCTGGGGGCTGGGGGCTGGGGGCCGGGCGGTAAGGGCGGCGCGCGGGGCTCAGCGGCTCTCTGGTACCGGCCGAACGGCGTGGGGGCTCTCGGTGGAGCTCGGGCCGGCGAACCCGCCGTGGAGCCGGCCGGCGGCGCGCCTGACCGCCTTGGTGTCGCAGCCGGTCGTGCTGGACGCCCCGGTCGCGTACCGGGCGGACCGGTTGCCGTCCGGGGCGTAGTGGGCGACCGGGTAGCCGTCGCCCTGCCTGATCAGGCGCGCCGCACCGTGCTCGGCGGCGGTGCCGGCCGGCGCGCGGTCGATGCATGTGACGGTCCCACTCATCAGTTCGTCCTCTTCCCGTCGCCGGGTGATTCCGGGCGGCTTGCCTGATCGGATGGTGATCGTGGCCGTCATCGGGATTTTGTGATGAGCCGGTTGACGAGGGATGAACGCTCGCGTTTATTCGCAGACGGATCTTATGTGCGCGGGTGTGAAAGGAGGGCGGAAATCGGCCAGGCGGGACGGCCCACCAAGCGGCTCGCGGCCAACCGCAGGGCGCGGGGCTGATGGTCGCACGCAGCGGCCAGGGCCCGCGCCGCGTCCGGTTCCCGGGCCAGGCGCCCGGGGCCCAGGGCACGGGACAACAGCTCGATCCCCTCGTCGGGCGTCATCCGGCCGACGGTGACGGTGTGTCCACCGGGCAGCGGTCGGCCGGCGGTGGCGAGAGCCGCGCTTCCCGGCTCGGTCGGCAGCAGCGGGCGGACCTGCTCGGCATCGACGGCGCCGTCGAGCAGCACCAGGACGCGCCGTCCGGCGAGCAGCCGGAGGTAGAGCGTGCGCAGGTCGGTGAGGCCCGGCGGGACGGCGTGCTCCTCGACGCCCAGGGCCCGGACGAAGGCGGCCAGGACGGCGGCCGGATCCGCGCCGGGGGCCTGCCCGCCCAGGTCGGCGTGGAGCTGGCCGTCGGGATGGCCGGGGGCGAGCCGGTGTGCGGCGTGGATGGCGAGCGCGCTCTTGCCGTAGCCGGGCGGCCCGGTGACGGTGACCCACCGTGGTCCCGGCGCGGCCAGGGCGGCGGCGAGCTCCGTCAGCAAGGTCGCTCGGCCGGTGAAGTCGGCAATGTCGGGCGGGAGTTGGAACGGCCGGCGAACCTGCCGGGGGGCGGTCCGGGAGGCCCAGGGCGTCCAGTCCGCCAGGTCCGTGGCCGGGCCGCGGAGGCGTGCCGCCAGAGCCGCCGCCTCGCCGCCGGGGGCGGAGTCGGCGAGCAGGGCGAGGGCCTGCTCGGTGCGGCCGGCCCGGGCCAGCGCGAGCGCGCGGGGGACGACGGTGGCCGGCTCCGGGGTGGGTTCCGCCGTGAGCGGCAGCCCGAGTTCGACGTCGAGTTCGAGCCGGGCCAGCCGGGCCTCCTCCCGGCGCCCGGCCAGCATCCGGCGGTCGTGCTCGGCGAACGGGCCTGGCACGCCGTCCAGGGCCACCGGCGCGGACCACCGGCCGAGCGCGGCTGTGAGCAGCGCGTGGGCCCGCTCGGGCTGCCGGTTGCGACGGGCGGCGGTGGCGGCGGCGAGCTCCGCGAGGAACACCGTGCGGTCGATGTTCGCCGGGTCCGCCTCCAGCCGGTACGCCTTGCCGACGTGGCGCAGGACATTGCCGCCCTCGACGGAGCCGCCCTCGACGGAGCTGTCCGCGCCGGCCAGGGCGTTGCGCAGCCGGTACATGGTGGCCGGCAGCCCCCTCGCCCGGTTCGGCGCCTCGTCCGCCTCCTCGCCCCAGACTCCGTCGATGATCTCCGCCACGGGCACCGGCCGCCCGGCGTTCGCGAGCAGGACGGCGAGCACCGCGCGGTCCCGAGCCCGGTTCAGCCGCAGCTCCCGATCGCCGTGCCGGGCCCTGAGCGATCCGAGCGTGCTGAAATGCAGCTCCAGCGGGATCCTCCCTACGCGACCGAATCCGACATCCGGTCATGCTACGGCGGCGGTACGCGTCGGCAAGGGAGCCGGTCGATATCGCGCCATCGACCGCCGAACACGGCGGCCCGTCGGAAAGCGGGCGCACGAATCAGCCGGGTTGATCGGCCCTCTCGACTCCGCGGTGGAACTGTCGCCTTGAATAGGGGTGACGTCCTGCAGTTGTGGTCTCGTCACAATGACAGCCTGTTCGACGGGCCGACGGCTACCACCAGCGCTTCGGTCCGGTCCTCGTCGACTTCGCCACCCAGCGCCGCACGCCGAAGGCGTCCTACGCCCGGTACCGCGACCTGATCGCAGCTCACCGGTCCTGCAGTCGACAGTAGTTGGGCTCAAGTCGCCGGGGGATGTCTGGCCGTTCCGCAACGGCAGAGAGGTCATCCGGATGGCATGGCCCGTAGCCGGTGGGCCCGAGAAACGGCGTAAAGGACAGGGCGTTCGACGAATCCGCGGTCCATCGACAGTGGTTCGGCTGCGGGTTGGTCGGACAGGGGCGGGCGCACTGACGACCCTGGGGACCCTCACCTCTCTGAGTCCCGGACCCTGCTCGGCGATTGCCGTGGATCGGTGCAGCCGTCCCCATCGTCCTGCGCCCCGCGACCGGGAGGCGTGGGCCGGGACTCTCAGGCAACACCGCCCCGTGCGCAGGGTCGACCTTCCACCGGTTCACCTGGTGAGGACGAGCCCGGCCGCCCCCGGTCGTCCGAACGCGGCGGCCACCTTCAGGGCTGTGCCCCCGCCTCGTCGTGTTCCCCCGGGTGCCCGCTGAAGAAGTCGACCAGGCTCTGCGGTGCGCGCTCGCCGAGACAGAGGTCGAGAATCTCGTGGGCGTCGGCGTAGAAGGCCTCGCTGCGCGGGAAGAGGTCCTTCTCGTAGGCGGCGAGCGCCGCTTCGACGTCGTCGGGGTGCCGGGCGATGGCCTTGCCGAGTTCGGCGCCGTCGAACATCGCCAGGTTGGCGCCGTCGCCGGACGGCGGCATCAGGTGTGCGGCGTCGCCGAGCAGCGTCACGCCGGGTACCCGGTCCCAGCGGTGTCCGTCGGGAAGGGTGTGGATCATGCGTGCCACCGGGGCGGTCTCGCCGTCGGTGATCAGCGCGGTGAGGTGCGGCGTCCACCCGTCGAACTCGGCTGCGACCCGGGCGGTCGCGGCCGCGGTGTCGGTGAAGTCCGTGGCGGCGATCCACTCGGCCGAACGGTTCAGCTCGACGTAGGTGTGGAGGATGCCACCCGCCTCTCGGTGGGCGACGATCCCCTTGCCGGGGGCGAGTGCGTACATGGCGCCTGGGCCGACCAGGGCGGCCGTCGCGGGGTGCCGCTCGTCGACGTCGTGCAGGTAGGTCTCGACGAACGTCGTGCCGGTGTAGCCGGGCCGGGCGTTGGAGAGCAGCGGCCGGACCCTGGACCAGGCGCCGTCCGCGCCGACCAGGATGGTGCTGGTCTCGGTCGAGCCGTCGGCGAAGGTCAGCTCGTGCCGGCCGTTGCCGAGCGGCCGGACGTCGGTGACCTTGCTGCCCCAGCGCACCGTTCCCTCGGGCAGGGAGTCGAGCAGGATCCGGCGCAGGTCGCCGCGGAGCACCTCGGGGCGTACGGCGGTGCCGTCGGAGGGGACGTCCAGCAGCAGCGCGCCATGCTGGTCGAGCACCCGGGCGGCGTCACCGCCCTCGTGGATGATCGCGCGGAACTCGTCCGTGAGGCCGGCGTCCGCGAGGGCGCGCTGTCCGTCCTCCTCGTGGATGTCGAGCTGGCCGCCCTGGGTGCGGGACTCGGCGGAGGGGTCGGCCTCGTGGACGGTGGCGGGGATGCCGTGCACGTGCAGGACCCGCGCGAGTGTGAGGCCGCCCAGGCCCGCGCCGATGATCGTGACCGGTGTCGTCATGGTGTTCCTTTCGAAGCCATGATGGAACGTTGTTCCATTCAGATGTTGGAACGGCGATCCATTCATGTCAAACTGTGTCCATGGCCATCAAGAAGCCGCGGGCTGCACGGCGCACGGACGCGCTGTCGAAGGAACGGATCGTGGAGGCGGCGATCGAGATCCTCGACTCCGACGGCGAGGGCGCGCTGACCTTCCGCACGCTCGCGGCCCGCCTGGCCACCGGAAGCGGGGCGATCTACTGGCACGTCGCCAACAAGGACGACCTGCTGGCGGCGGCCACCAACGACGTGATCGCCCGGGTCATGGCGGACGTGCCCGGCGGCACGCGTCCGCGCGAGGCGATCCGGACCCTCGCGCTCGGGCTCTTCGACGCGATCGACGCACACCCCTGGGTCGGCACCCAGCTCTCCCGCGCGCCGTGGCTGGCCGCGATCCCGCAGATCTTCGAGGGTTTCGGCAGCCGGCTGGAGGGGCTCGGTGTGCCCGAGGGGGCGCAGTTCGACGCCACGTCCGCGCTCGTCATCCATGTCCTCGGCGTCGCCGGACAGAACGCCGCCAACGCCCGCCTGCTGCACGCGCACAGGACCGATCGGACGGCCTTCCTGGGTGAGATCGCCCAGCAGTGGGCCCAGCTCGATCCGGCTCGGTACCCGTTCGTGCGCCGGGTGGCGGCGCGGTTGCCCGAGCACGACGACCGGGAGCAGTTCCTGGCCGGCATCGACCTCATCCTGGGCGGCATCGAGGCCGCCCACCCGGCTCCGTCCCCTCGGGCCTGACGCGAACCCGAGCGGGACGGGGGCCGGCCGAGAACCGGGTGCCGCGCGCTCGGAGGTGGAGCTCCAGCGCAGTTCCGGCAACACCGGTCTCAGTCTCAACGACGACTCGTGGGACCACTCCCGTGCCGTGGGCGAGGCCTGGCACGCCGACGAGCTGGAAACCCGGCGCCGGCAGGCTGGCGAGGCCCGGGCCTTCGTGGAACGTCCCGGCGCCGGAACCGCGCTCACACCCTGCCCGCCGCCGGGCTCGATCGCTACCCGGCCTGAGGAGGGCCGGATCGGCGCGGCGGAAGATTACTCAGGCTCCGGTCAGCCGGCCTTCTTCGATACCGCCGAGAACAAACCCGTTCTCGAAGCGCACCGTGTACCTGATCTGAGCGCCGGCTCCGGCGTCGAACGCTCCCGGTACCACGACCCGCTGACGGAGGCCCTCGACCAAGTCGGCCGCGAAGCCCTGGAGTCGGCTGTCGCGGACTTGCCGATCGAAGCTCGCGAGCATGTCCTGGGATACGCGGCCGGCTTCCTTCGTCGAGCCCGTGACGATGCCCGCCAAGCCCCCGGCCAGGAACAGCGGACCGGGGAAGCCGGCTCCGGCCGCCGTGCCGTCTGCGGTGACCTGCACATCCCCGGTCAGCCTCACCTTCGCGCCGATCTCGTACGGCATGGGCGGGTACCCCCTCGTTCGATCCTGGCCGTGACTGGGGCAAGCGTAATCGGGGTGCCAGGAAAGGAAAGGGTGTTCGGCAAGATCAGGAGGCCCACGACCTGCCAGGCAGGGCACAGGGCGTCGGTCTTCCCCAACTGTCCTGACAAGCACGATGATTCAGGATGGAGAACTGGGTTCCGGGTGGAATGACAGCCCGTTCGACGGGCCGAGGGCTACCACCCGCGCTTCGGCCCCGTCCGCGTCGACTTCGAGACGCAGAAGGGCACCCCGCGAGCCTCGTACGCCTGGTACCGCGACCCGTTGCCGCTCACCGGACACGGAGCGCGAGGCAGGGTGCGGGTTGTTCCCGGGCGAGACAGTAGACGGGGAGTCCGGCCGCACCACATGGCCGCGCAACCGGATCTGGGAGGTTGAGCGGCGGCAGCGGGACTTCAGATGGCATGGCGCACTCCCGTCCGCGCGCCGACGGCTCAGTCCTGGGTGAGGGCGTCTTCGGCGGGCCAGGTACCGTCGGCGGGCATGTCGAGGCCTTCTGCCAGCGTCTCCCGCCAAGGGGGTGGGATGAACGGCTCGCCCCAGTAGTCGGTCACCCGGACCGCCGTTCCGTTCTCAAGCTCGGCGATGGAGACGTTCCGGTACACCCGGCCGTCGCCGTAGTCGGTGCTCCACTCGACGACGACGGTGTCGCCGAAGGCACGCCGCCTCCCCACCCCGAGTCTCAGCCCGACGAAGTGGGACTCCACCTCGGCGATCCGTGACCTCCCTCTGATGAGTTCGCCGCTCTGCGGCCACTGGCGTACCGCATCCTCCGAAAGCCGAACACCGAGGATGTGCTCAAGGCGGGTCGAGTGCGCGCGTTCTCCCATGGAGCGCACAGTAGGCCTGATCCTCCCGCCGTCCTCGGAGGCACGCGCTGCCCGAGCCCGGGAGTCGGGAGGACAGGTGCCGAGGGCGGTCCCCGACCGCTGACGGGCAGGCTCCTCTGCCGCTGTCCGTCAGCGGTCGGGGACACGGCAAGCCCTGCAGCCCTGGGAGGGGCCACCGTCCAGCGGGCCCGGCCAAAGGCCGTCGCGACCGAAAGCCCTGCGCGGATGAGGCGGGCTCTCGGGTCACCATGGCGTGAACCGGGTAGATCCTCGATTGCGGGTTCTGAACCCCCGGTTCGTTCAGGATCGGAACGATGACCTCGACCTGATTGCTGTTCACTGAGCTTCCCTTTCAAGGCAGTTGGCCTCAAATTGCTGCCGGATGTATGGCCACCGCCAACATGCTCGCGGCCGGTGTCGAGGTCGTGGCCGGATGAGGGGCTTTCCCGGGGATGTCGCCCGGCGGCGTAGCGGGCCATCCGATCCCTGGCATGCTGCCGGCGTCACCTGGTGAGGGGCAGCCAGCACAACGCGGGATCTGCCCGAGTCGGTCGAATCCTCAGGTTTTCCGCTACTCGTCGATGGCGATGCAGCCGGTGGGTCACCAGCGGTTCGGCCGCGCCCCGTGGCGGGACGTGACGTTCCGCCGGAGTACGGACCATGGCAGACGATCTGCGGACTGTTCCGCCGCCGGCCGCGTCAGGGTGTCCGCAAGCGGATCCTGGCACCCCGGGAGAGGAGGCTGGGGGTCCGTCCCCCGTGAGAGCTACGTGCAGGTGTCCCCTGTGAGGTGACGATTCCCGATCGCCGTTTCCCTAGCGTTCGGTTCAGCCGCGGCGCCCTGGCCGCGGACCGGACAAGGAACCGGAAACGGAACCGAAGAAGGAGTCGTCATGAAATCGGTGTGGCAGATCCTGGCCGTGGTCCTGGCCGGTGCGGTCGGCGGTCAAGGTGCCACCGCGGTCCAGGACGATCCGTGGCTCTCGCTCCTCGTGGGCGGCCTGACGGTCGTGCTCTCGGTGCTCGTGTACCGATGGGTCGTGGGGCGTACCGAGGGGCGCCCGGTCACGGAACTGGCCCGCGAGGGAGCGTCCGGGTCGCTCCTGCGGGGCTCGGTGATCGGGGTCGCGATGTTCGGGGCCGTCATCGCGAACATCTACGTCCTCGGGGACTACAAGGTCCACGGCTTCGGCTCGCCGACAGGGGCGATCGGGCTGGTCGGCTTCATGGCGGGCGCCGCCGTCACGGAGGAACTGATGTTCCGTGGCCTGCTCTTCCGGCTCGTGGAGCGCGGCCTCGGCACGTACATCGCGCTGGCCCTGTCCGGCACGGTGTTCGGCGCGGCCCACCTGCTCAACCAGGACGCCACCCTGCTGGGCGCCGTCGCCATCGCGATCGAGGCCGGCGGCATGCTCGCCGCCGCGTACGCCGCCACCCGCTCGCTGTGGCTGCCGATCGGCCTGCACTTCGGCTGGAACTTCGCGGAGTCCGGCATCTTCGGCACCGAGGTCTCGGGCAACGGCGACACGCACGGACTGCTGGACGCCTCGACGGCGGGGGCCAAGCTGATCACCGGTGGCGAGTTCGGCCCGGAGGCCAGTGTGTACGCGATGCTGTTCGGCGCGCTGCTCATGGTCGTCTTCCTGCGGCTGGCCCGTCGGCGCGGCCACATCGTCCCCCGGCAGCGTGCCGAGCGCGTCGACGCCCTCGCTACACTCGCCCGGTGATGAGCCTTCAGGAGGCCGGTCAGGTGTGGCGCCGGCTCGACGTCACCCTCCGTGACCTCCCTCTCGGGGCACTGTTCCTGGTCGCGTCGTTCCTGCCGGGACTGCGCGGCCACGGGACGCAGGTCGGGGACCTGCCGACCCGCCCCTTCGACGCGCTGGCCGTCGTGGCCCTCGCGTTCGAATGCCTCTCCCTCGTGGTGCGCCGGCGGTGGCCGGTCATCTGTCTGGCCCTGGTGGCGTGCGGCTTCGCCCTCGACCAGTTGTGCGGCTACCACTCGGCCGCCGGTACCGCCCTGCCCGTCGCGCTGATCAGTGCGGGCTCCCACCTGGAACAGCGTCGGCGCACCACCGTGGTCCTCCTGTCCGCGGTGTACGTGTCGCTGGCGATCGCGCTCGCCCGGCTCGGTTCGGGCGGCGAGACGGCGACGGACTTCGTGACGTTCTACCTGGCGCTCGCCCTGGCCTGGGGAGCCGGGGCGTGGCTGCGTTCCACACGGGCCGCGGAGGCCGCACGCCGCGAGCGTGTGGCCGCCGGGACCCGTACCGCCGAACGCATCCGCATCGCCCGCGAGTTGCACGACGTGGTGACCCACCACGTGACCGCGATGGTCGTACAGGCCGAAGCCGCCCGCTATCTGACGGCCGCTCCCGAGCGGCTGGATCAGTCCCTGACCGCTGTCAGCGACACCGGCCGCCGCGCCCTCACCGACCTGCGTCACCTGCTGGACCTGCTCAACCCCGGCCACGGCACCGACCACGGCGTTGGCCACGGCATCGGCCCGGCGGAGGCCGCGCAGGCCAGGACACCGGCCGTCGGCAGGGTCCTCACGCTCGTCGAGCAGACCCGCCGGGCCGGACAGCCCGTGGACTTCACCGAGCGGGGCACACCGCCGGCCTCGACCGGAAGCGCCGACCTCGTCGCCTACCGGGTGGTGCAGGAAGCACTCACCAACGCCCTCAAGTACGCTCACGGCAGCCGCACTTCCGTGCAGGTGCAGCGCGGCACGAGGGAGATCACCGTGGAGGTCAGCACGGACGGAACCGGCTCACGCGCCACCGCCGTCGCCGCCGGCGGCGGACGGGGCCTGGCGGGCCTGCGCGAGCGCGTCGACGTCCTGGGCGGCGACTTCAGCGCCGGCCTCGGCCCGGACGGCGGCTTCACCGTGCGGGCACGCATCCCCGCCGACGGCACCTCGTGAGCGCACCGATCCGGGTCCTGGTCTGCGACGACCAGATGCTGGTCCGCACCGGCCTGGTCACCATCATCGGCGCCCAGCCCGACATGGAGGTGGCGGGCGAGTGCGGAGACGGACGGGCCGGAGTCGACCTTGCCGGCAAGGTACGACCCGACGTCGTCGTGATGGACATCCGCATGCCGGTCCTCGACGGCCTCGAAGCCACCCGCCTGCTGGCCGGTGCCGGAGTGCCCCACCCCGTCAAAGTCCTCGTGGTGACCACGTTCAACCTGGACGAATACGTCTACGAGGCACTGCGCGTCGGTGCCAGCGGATTCCTCCTCAAGGACGCCCCTCCGGACCGGCTGCTCCACGGCATCCGGACCGTGGCCACCGGCGCGGCCCTCCTCGACCCCGACGTGACACGCCGACTCGTCGGGCGCTACGCCGCCCGCATCCGTCCCGCCGAGAAGACCCACCGGGACACCCCGCTCACACCTCGTGAACTGGAAGTCCTCCGCCTCATCGCCGACGGCCTCTCCAACAGCGAGATCGCCGCAACCCTCGTCATCAGCCCTGAGACCGTCAAGACCTTCGTCTCCCGCATCCTCACCAAACTCCAACTCCGCGACCGCGTCCAGGCCGTCGTCTACGCCTACCGCCACGGCCTGGTCACCTGACCGGGAGTTCCTTCCGTCCCCGGCCCCGAGGCGAGGGTTCCGCTGCGCGAGGGCCGGAATTCGCTCGCGGCACGGGCAGCGGTTCGGGTGGCCACCCGGCAGGCAGGCAGGCAGGCAGGCAGGTCCGTCCGGACGTCCGCCGGGGCTGCTGCCCCGGGCCGAAGGTGCCGGACCGTGGTCCCTGATGTCTGCTCACCACCGACCCGGCAGAACCTGACCGAGCGGCATCGGCTGTGGTCGGGCGGGCCGGATCACCGGTGCGCCGGTTCACGCTCGTGCAGGAGAGGTCATGTCCTCAAGATCGCCTATGAGAGGCTGTGTTCGGCATGCTCCTTGTGTGTGCGGATCGGTCGCCGCCACCCCTCCGGTCCGGGTTCGCACCGGTGGCATCGATCCCCGGGCGGACGTACGTCTTCGGTGAAGCGCCCCGGAAGCGGCAGTTGCTGAGTGACCTGCCTCGGATCGTCGACGCGGGCCGGGCCTTCTTCGACGCCCGTCCGGAGGTCACCGGGCGCGAGTTGCACGCCGAGGTCGAGCGGCTCGCCGCGGAGGCCGGTTGGGAGATCGGCATCTGGCACGCCGGCCACCTGGTGGGGGAGTTCCCGCACGAGACCAATGACGGCGCCAAGGCCGACTCCTACATCACCCCGGGGAACGACGCTCCGCTGCGCCGCTCCGACCGGCGCGGGCAGACCTGCCACTGGATCCTGGAGCTCCACCTCGTCGACCGCGAGTTGGGATTCGGCGGGTTCTACGAGCAGCTGCTCGACCTCGCCTGACAGTGAGGGGCTGCCCGGGCCCGTGCGCCCGTCGGCTGCGTCGTGTCACCCGGTGCGGCGTCGTGAGGCGCCGATCCTTCGCCAGACGGCGCGCTGGAGCCGCAGCACGAGGACGCCCATCACCACCAGGACGACGATGTTGAGGAGCAGTTGGAGGAAGGAGCCCCAGGCCTCGCGGTAGCTGCCGAACGCGCTGGAGACCGCCAGGTCGGAGGCCGCGGGGATGGTGGTCACCGAGATGAAGACGCCCAGCAGCGCGCTGGTCCTCGCCTCGGTCAGGGAGAGGATGCCGACGATTCCTGCCAGGACGGCGACGGCGACCGAGAAGAAGTTCGGCGTGTCGATGAGGTTGGAGACCGGCCGGATGCCCAGGGTGAAGGCCTTCGGCTGGAGCCCCGCGCCGCGGATCAGCAGGGCGAACGCGAAGGTGGTCACGATGGCCAGCGCGAACCCGAGGGCGAGGGCCCGCACGCCCCGCCGGACGCTGCGCCGGACGCCGCGGTCGAGGCCGAGCGCGATGGCGGTGATGGCCCCGTACTCCGGCCCGACCACCATGGCGGCGACGATCAGGATCTGGGAGTTGGTGAGGATCCCGACCGCGCCGATCAGGCCCGCGATGACGAGGTAGGCGTAGAAGCTCGGCAGGTACGTCCCCTCGGCGCGGATCCGGGCCTCGACGGCCGCCTACAGGGGCGCGTGGGCGAGCGGCCCGAGCTGTTCGGTCTCGGCGGCCGCCGCCTGCTCGGAGAAGGCCATGTCGACCTGCTCGATCACGATCGAGCCGTGCCGGTCCAGGTGCAGCTCCCGGAGGCCGCGGAGCACGTCGTCGGCCGCGCCCTTGAGGACGTCGCACTGGACGGCGTCGCCGTGGGGGTGGTGCGCCAGTCCGGGCTGGACCACGAGGTTGAACACGAAGGGATCCTCGGCCAGCAGGCCGACGATCCGCTCGGTGAGCTCGGGCGGGCTCACCGCGCGGACGTGGATCAGGTCCATCCAGGCCTCCACTGCTCGGGATCGCCGCGGGGCCCGGGCCGGCCCGGCGGTCCCATCGCGCGCGCAGGCCGAACATATCGGACAGTGGCTGGAGAAGGATTTTCATCGGACGGAGTCCCGCCGACCTTCGGAGATTCGCCATGGAGCGCTACCCGCTCATCGCCGATCACGGCCTCGTGGGGGACCTGCAGACCACGGCGCTGGTGTCCGCGGAAGGCGTCGTCGACTGGTTCGCGGCCCCGCGGTTCGATTCACCGAGCGTGTTCGCCGCGCTGCTGGACCACGACCGGGGCGGCTACTTCCGCCTGTCGCCCGAGCACCCCGACGACACCCGCAAGCAGCTCTACTACCCGGACACGGCGGTGCTGGTCACCCGGTTCATGTCGCCGGACGGGGTCGGCGAGGTGGTGGACTGGATGCCGCCGGACCGCACGAACCGCCCCACCGACCGGCACACCCTGGTCAGGCTGGTGCGGGCCGTGCGCGGCAGGGTCCGGTTCACCCTGGAGTGCCGGCCGCGGTTCGACTACGGGCGGGCCGCCCACGAGCTGCGGCTGGTCCCCGAGGGCGCCTCGTTCCACGCGCCGGGCATCGCCGCGCACCTGCAGAGCACCTTCCCGCTGGAGCGGGAGGGCGACGACGTCCGCGGCGAGGTGGTCCTGAACGCGGGCGAGTCCGCCGCCGCCGTCCTGACGGTCTGCGGACCCGACGGCGAGGCGCCCGCCCCGCTCGAACTCGGCGCGTTCCACGAGCGGATGTGGGAGGTCGGCGAGTTCTGGCAGGCATGGGTGCGCACCTCCCACTACCGGGGCCGCTGGCCGGACATGGTGAACCGCTCGGCGATCACCCTCAAGCTGCTCACGTACTCGCCCACGGGTGCGCCGATCGCCGCCGCCACCATGGGCCTGCCCGAGCAGGTCGGCGGTGAGCGCAACTGGGACTACCGCTACTCCTGGGTCCGCGACGGTTCGCTGTCGGTCCGGGCGTTGCTGGACCTCGGGTTCGTCGAGGAGGCGGCCAGGTTCACCAAGTGGCTCGGGGACCGGATGCACGACCTGGCGGACTCCCCCGGGGAGCGCCTGCAGATCATGTACCGGGTCGACGGGGACCCCAACCTCACCGAGGAGATCCTGGGGCACCTGGAGGGCTACCGCGGCTCCTACCCGGTGCGCGCCGGGAACGCCGCCGCCGACCAGCTGCAGCTCGACATCTACGGTGAGGCGATGTACGCCCTGGCGGAGGGCCAGGAACTCGGCGTGCAGTCGGGCTACCACGGCTGGAAGGGTCTCGCCCGCACCGTGGACTGGCTGGCCGACACCTGGGACCGGCCGGACGAGGGCATCTGGGAGACCCGCGGCGGGCGTCAGAACTTCACCTACAGCCGGGTGATGTGCTGGGTCGCGCTCGACCGGGCCCTGCACCTGGCGCACGAGTACAGCAGGCCCGCCGACACGGCGCGCTGGACGGCGGCCCGCGACGCCATCCTCGAACAGGTCATGGAACAGGGGTGGAGCGAGACCGAACAGGCACTCGTCCAGCACTACGACGGCGACGTCCTGGACGCTTCGCTGCTGCTCATCCCCCGGCTCCGGTTCATCGCGCCGAGGAGTCCGGGCTGGCTGAACACCCTGGACGCGATGGAGCGCAAGCTGGTCTCCGACAGCCTGGTCTACCGTTACGACCCGGCCGCCTCGCCGGACGGCCTGCGCGGTTCGGAAGGCACGTTCAGCCTGTGCACCTTCCTGTACGTGGACGCGCTGGCCAGGGCGGGGCGGCTGCGCCAGGCGCGCTACACCTTCGAGAAGATGCACACCTACGCCAACCACGTCGGGCTGTTCGCCGAGGAGATCGGGCCCAGTGGCGAGCAACTCGGCAACTTCCCACAGGCGTTCACCCACCTCGCGCTGATCATGGCCGCCACCACGCTCGACGAAGCGCTCGACCGGCAGCAGCGGCGCGGATGACCACGGAACAGCCCGCGCTGAGCGAGGCCGACTTCGGCGATACCGGACGCTGCGCTCGCGCTCGGAGTGGGCCGCCGGCGAGCGCGGCGCGCTGGTGGCGCTCACCCCCGAACGCGTGGCGGCCGCCGCCGGCGTGGTGCGGACGGGCCGTACGTCGGCCTCGCCGCGCCCGTGGAGACCCTGCCGGGACCGGACAACCCCGAGCCGGCGCAGCACCGGATGACGGCGGTGCCGGACGGCCGGTCGGGCGGGCTCGACTTCGCGATGGACCGCTTCGCCATGAACGTGCACGGCGACGCCGACAGTCACCTCGACGCCCTGTGCCACGTGGTCTACGACGGTACCCTGCACGGCGGCGTGCCGGTGGACGGCGTCACGGAGTCCGGGGCCGCGGCGCTGTCCGTCGAGGTGGCCCGGGACGGGATCGTCGGCCGCGGTGTCCTGCTCGACGTCCCGAGGCTGCGCGGCGTGCCGTGGCTGGAGCCCGGGGACCACGTCACCGCGGAGGACCTCACCGCCGCCGAGGCCGCCCAGGGCGTCCGGGTGGGCGAGGGCGACCTGCTCCTCGTCCGGGTGGGCCACCGCAGGCGCCGCACCGAGCTCGGGGCGTGGCCCGCCGCGGGGGCGCGCGACGGGCTCCACCCGTCCGCGCTGGGGTTCCTGGCGGACCGCCGGTCTGCGTGCTCGGCAGCGACGGGAACAGCGACACCGCCCCGAGCTCGACCCGGGGCGTCGACTTCCCGGTGCACGTCCTGGCCGTGCACGCGATGGGGCTGCACCTGCTGGACTACCTGTGCTTCGAGGAACTGGCGCCGGTCTGCGCGCGGGAGCGGCGGTGGGCGTTCCTCTGCGTGGTGGCCCCGCTCCGGCTGCCGGGCGCCACCGGCTCCCCGGTCAACCCGATCGCGGTCCTGTGACGGTCACCCCGCAGCCCGCAGCCCGCAGCCCGCAGCCCGCAGCCCGCAGCCCGCAGCCCGTAGCCGTAACCGGGGCCGGAGCCCGCGACGGGGGCGATCGGGTGAACGCGGACGCGCCCGGAAGCCGTCGTTCCGTGGACCGCACGAGCGCCCGTTGCCTTCCGGCCTTGCAGTGCATGCCCGATGTCCCCAACGGCGAGAAGGACGTGACCCGGCGTGGCCGACGACCAGCACTACGACGTCATCGTGATCGGCACCGGCGCGGGCGGAGGCACGCTCGCCCACCGGCTCGCCCCCACCGGCAGACGCGTCCTGATCCTGGAACGCGGGGACTACCTGCCGAGGAGCGTGACAACTGGGACTCCACCGCGGTCTTCGTCACGGGCAGGTACCGCGCCCCCGAGTTCTGGTACGACAAGAACGGCGACCGGTTCCCGCCCGAGGTGAACTACTACGTCGGCGGCAACACCAAGTTCTACGGCGCCGCGCTGTTCCGGCTGCGCCCCGAGGACTTCGGCGAACTCCGCCACCACGGCGGGATCTCGCCCGCCTGGCCGATCCGCTACGAGGACCTGGAGCCGTACTACACGCAGGCCGAGCACCTCTACCTGGTCCACGGGCGGCACGGCGAGGACCCGACCGAGGGCCCGGCGGGCGCCCAGTACGCGCACCCGCCGGTGGAGCACGAGCCCCGCATCCAGCAGCTCAGCGACGACTTGGAGAAGAAGGGGCTGCACCCGTTCCACCTGCCGATCGGCGTGAACCTCACGCAGGACGGCGACGGCCGGCCCACCCGCACCAGCGCCTGCATCCGCTGCGACCGGGTGGACGGCTTCCCGTGCCTGCTGGGCGCCAAGTCCGACGCGCAGGTGATCTGCGTCGATCCCGCCCTGGACCACGGCAACGTGACGATGGTGACCGGCGCGAACGTGCGGCGGCTGGAGACCGACCCGACCGGACGCACCGTCACCGGGGTCGTCGCCGAACTCGCGGACGGAACCACGACGGCCTTCCGCGCGGACATCGTGGTGGTGGCCTGCGGGGCGGTCAACTCCGCCGCCCTGTTGCTCCGTTCGGCGAACGACGCGCACCCGGGCGGCCTGGCCAACCGCTCGGACGTGGTGGGCCGCCACTACATGCGGCACAACAACCTGGCGCTGATGGCGGTCTCCAAGGAGCCCAACCCCACCCGCTTCCAGAAGACCCTCGCCCTGCACGACTGGTACCTGGGCGCCGACGACTGGGACTTCCCGCTCGGCGGCATCCAGATGCTCGGCAAGTCCGACACCGACCAGATCCACGGCGAGGCGCCGCGCTGGGCGGGCGCGGTCACCCCCGACCTGCCCTTCGAGATGCTCGCGCACCACTCGGTCGACTTCTGGCTGTGCGGGGAGGACCTCCCGCTGCCGGAGAGCCGGGTCACCCTCGACCGGGACGGCGACATCCACCTGGCCCTCGACGAGAAGAACAACATCGCCGGGCTGGAACGGCTGCGGCACAAGCTCCAGGGCATGCTCGGCCACCTCGGCATGCACGAGCACCACCTGCTGCCGCACAGCATCTACCTGCACAAGGGCATGCCCATCGGCGCCACCGCCCACCAGGCCGGCACCGTGCGCTTCGGTACCGATCCCCGGAGCTCCGCCCTCGACGTGGACTGCAAGGCCCACGACCTCGACAACCTCTACGTCGTGGACACCAGCTTCTTCCCCAGCATCGGCGCGGTGAACCCGTCACTGACCGCCATCGCCAACGCCCTTCGGGTCGGCGACGTCATCGCCGCCCGACTGAAGTAGAGCAGGAGAGACCGAGATGGCGACCGATCGGATGGACGCGCTGGTGATCTTCGGCGCGACCGGTGACCTGGCCAAACTGGAGACCTTCCCGGCGCTGGTCGGCCTGGTCGAGCGCGGGGTGCTCGACGTCCCCGTCGTCGGGGTGGCCAAGAGCGGCTGGGGCCTGGAGCAGTTCCGCGACTACGCGGCGGCCTCGCTGCGCCTCAACGGCATGGACCCGGACGGCGCGGCCGCGCAGAAGATGCTCCGACTGCTGCGCTACGTCGACGGCGACCTCGACGACGACGCCACCTACACGGCGATGTCCGAGGCCATGGGCCCCGGCGGCGACGCCCTGTACTACCTGGAGGTGCCGCCCCCGCTGTTCGGACGCATCGCCAGGGGCATCGCGACGGCCGGCCGCGCCAAGGGCGCCCGGGTGATGGTCGAGAAGCCGTTCGGGACGGACCTGGAGAGCGCCGGGCGGCTCAACGCCACCATGCACGAGTACTTCCCGGAGGATGCGATCTACCGCGTCGACCACTGGCTCGGGCTCGACCCGGTGGAGAACGTGCTGTTCGCGCGGTTCGCCAACTCGGTGGTCGAACCGCTGCTCAACCGGACGCACGTCGAGAGCGTCCAGATCACCATGGCCGAGTCCTTCGACGTCTCCGACCGCGGCAGGTTCTACGACCGCACCGGTGCGATCCGGGACGTGGTGCAGAACCACATGCTCCAGGTCCTCGCGAGCGTCCTCGCCGACCCGCCGTCCGGCGAGGGGCTGTCCTCGTGGCGGGACACCAAGGCCCAGCTGGTCTCCTCGCTGCGCCCGCTCACGCCCGGGAACACCGTGCGCGGCCAGTACGAGGGGTACCACCAGGTGCCCGGGGTCGATCCGGGGTCGACGGTGGAGACCTACGCCGCCGTCCGGCTCGCGTCCGACTCCTGGCGCTGGGCGGACGTGCCGATCGTCATCCGGGCGGGCAAGTGCCTGCCGGTCACCGCCACGGAGGTCACCATCAAGTTCCGTGCCGCGCCCCACGACGTGTTCGGCCTCCGGCCCGTCCAGGCCGCGAACGCCCTGAGGTTCCGGGTCTGGCCGGAGACCCGGGTGGCGCTCACCCTCGCCGGGAAGCGCCCCGGCGCGGGCTGGGCGGTCCAGCACGAGGAACTGGCCTTCGCACAGCAGCCGGGATCCGACATGCGCCCCTACGACCGGCTGATCGGAGCCGCCCTCGACGGGGACCGCTGGCTGTTCGCCCGGCAGGACACCGTGGAGGCCGCCTGGCGGATCGTCGACCCGGTGCTGGGGGACGCCGCGCCGGTGCATCCGTACGCCCGGGGCAGCTGGGGCCCGGCGCAGGCCGACGCGCTGCTGCCCGCCGGCGACGACTGGTACGACCCGGTCGCCTGACGCTCCGAACGGCCCGGGTTGCCGCGGGGCCCGGCGGCCGGGGACGTCGCCCGGGTCGCCGCCGGGCCCGGGCTCAGCCCGGCTCGGGCCGCCGGGCCGGACCGAGCAGGACCAGGACGTCCCCGGCCTCCTCGTCCGGCAGGCGGCCGCCGACGGCCGGGGCGAGCGCGCCGTCCGACCGGATCCGGAACAGCAGGTCGTACCCGGCCGGGACCGCCCCGGCACCGGGCCTCGCCACGACCGGCGCCCCGTCGGCGTACCGGCGGGCCAGCTCCGGCCGGACCAGGGACTCGCCGAAGAGGATCTCGCCGCCGGTGTACGGCGCCACCACTCCGTGGCTGCCGCGGGGCGGCCCCAGACGGTAGACCGCGCCCTCGACGCCGCCCTGCAGGATCGTCGCGGCGAGCGCGTTGAAGTCGTCCTCGTCGGTCAGCAGCAGGACGGCCGTGATGCCCTCCAGTTCCGCGCCCTGCCCGGTGGCCGCCGCCAGCAGCTCACCCGGCGCCAACTCCAGGCCGGACGCCCTGATCCGTTCGCGTTCCGGTTCGAGGCCGGCCCACATCAGCACGTCCAGGCCCGCCGAGCGGAGGACCCGGCCGAGTTCCACCACCCAGAGCGCGCCGCCGACCAGCAAGGGCCGCGAGCGGGCGGAACGCCTGACGTCCAGCAACCTCGCGGCCGGTACCGCGGTGAATCCGTAGACCGCCACCGTGGCGACGATGACCAGGAAGGTCACGGGAAGGATCTTCGCGGCCCCGCCGACACCGTCCGCGACCAAGGTCGTGGAGAAGGTCGAGGCGGTGGCGGCCGCGACGATGCCGCGCGGGGCCATCCAGCCGATGAAGGCGCGTTCGCCCTGCGGAAGGTCGGTTCCGAGCGTGGACAGCGCCGCCACCAGCGGTCTGACGACGACGACCAGCACGGCGACCAGGCCGAGCGTCGGGAGCAGGAGGCCGGTGAGCGAGGACGGACTGATGGTCGCCGAGATGGAGATGAACAGCAGTCCGATGATCAGCTGGACGAGGGTCTCGAAGAACGGGTTGCGTGAAGGGACGTCGAAGGACGGGAGGTTGGCGACGGCCACGCCCATGGCCACGGCCGTGATGAGGCCGGTGTCGTCGCGGAGGGCGTCGCAGACCGCCGCCGCGCCGATCACCGCGGCGAGCTGCACCGACGTGCCGAGCGGCTCGGGAATCCGGAACCTGGCCAGCAGCAGCCACAGCACCGCCGTTCCGACCAGCGCGCCGGCGAGCCCGACCGCGACGCTCAGCAGCAACTGGCCGGCCCGCTCGCCGACATGGGCACGGGTACTCGCGATGACCGAGTGGAAGACCAGGGCGCCCAGGATCGCGCCGATCGGGTCGATCAGCGAACCCTCCCAGGTGAGGATCCGCTGCAGCCGCTCCACCGGGCGTACGAAGTTGAGCAGCGGCCCGACCACCGTCGGGCCGCTGACCACGAGGATCGCGCCGAGCATCAGCGCGGCACGGGAGGACATCCCGAGGAACTGTGCCGCGAGGAGGGCGGCGGCCGTCCCGGTGACCACCGCGCCGATCAGGAGCAGCCTGACCACGACGCGCCGGTTGTGTCCCCGGAGGTGTTCCAGGTCCAGGCCGAGGCCAGCGTCGTAGAGGATCAACGCCACGGAGAGCGACACCAGGGGGGAGAAGGCCGGGCCCAGCAGCCGCTCGGGGTCGAGGTCGTCGGTGAGCGCGCCCGCCGTGAACCCGACCGGGAGCAGGACGATCAGGGCGGGGACGCGCAGCCACCTCGCCAGCACCTGGGAGCCGACCGCGAGAACCGCTGTCAGCCCCAAGCCCAGGAAGATCGCGTCGGTGGTCATGGATCCGCACTGTGCTGGCGCCGACCGCACGAGTCAAGCAGGACACGGCCTGCGGCCGCGGGCCGGCCTGGCCGGGCGCTCGCAGGCCCGCTCGACGTCGGCCGGCAGATCGGTCTCCTCGTCCGGGCCGGTGACCGCGTCGAGGAGGCCGAGCAGATGGCCGCCCGGCTCCGGGAGTTCGGTGCGCAGGCCGTCGGTGGTGAACGTCCGTTCGTCGTCGTCGCCGACCGGGCCGGAGCCGTCGACGGCCTCGGCGACCGGCCCGGCCCGGTACGCCGGATCGTTCGGGCCGCCGCTGTGTGGCGTACGCCGTACGGGGGGTCCGGCGGGGGGCTCGCACCGTGCCGGACGTGCCGGTCCCCGTGCCTGGCGCATCCTGGAGGGCATGGACGGCGAACGGCGCTCGGCCGGCGAGAGGCCCTGGGGGAGGATCCCGGCCCTGGTGCTGGTGCCCATCGGCCTCCTCGCGGTGCTCCTCGTGGTGATCGTCCGATCGCCCGAGTCGATCCGCCTCGGCCCGCTGCTGGTGATCGCTCCCGCGCTGACCCCGTCCTTCGCCGGGCCGCGGGTCACCGCCGCCGTCGCGGCGCTCACCGTCGCCGTCGGCCTCCTCATCGCCGTCCTGCGCGGTGGTCTGACCGCCGGCAACCACCCGGCGCAGCTCATCGCCCTCACCGTGCTGTGCATGATGGTCGTGGTCTTCGCGGTGGTGCGGGAACGCCGCGACCGACAGCTCGCCCGGGCCCAGTCGGTGGCCGAAGCCGCCCAGCGCGCCCTGCTGCGTCCGATTCCCGAGCGGATCGGCCCGCTGCAGATCGCGACCGTGTACCTGGCTGCCGAGCGCGAGGCACAGATCGGCGGTGACCTCTACACGGCGACCCGCACGGCCGACGGCGCGCGCATGATCGTCGGGGACGTCCGGGGGAAGGGACTGGCCGCCGTCGGGGAGTCGGCCCTGTTGCTCAGCGCCTTCCGGCTCATCGCCGCCCAGCACGAGACACTGCCCCACCTCGCCTGGACGCTGGACGACAACGTCGGCCGGTACCTGGTCGACTTCGCCGAGACCGACCGGGAGGCCGCCGAGCACTTCGTCACCGCCCTGTTCCTCGACATCCCGGACGACGCCCCGGTGGCCCGCATGACCAACTGCGGACACCCGCCGCCGCTGCTGCTGCGCCACGACCGCGTGGTCAGCCTCGACGGCGCGGGCGCCGCGCCGCCGCTGGGCCTCGGCGTCCTGGCCGCCGCCGACTACCCGGACGACACGTTCCCCTTCGAGATCGGGGACACCCTGCTGCTCTACACCGACGGCGTGGTCGAAGCCCGTGACCGTTCCGGTGCGTTCTACCCGTTCGCGGACCGGGTCGCCCGCTGGGTCGGCAGCACGCCCGAGGCGCTGGTCAACCACATCCGCCGCGATCTGCTGGCCCATGCCGGCGGGCGGCTCGGCGACGACGCGGCCGTCGTCGCCATCCGGCGCACGGACGGACGGTCCGAGCACCGGCTGCACGGACTTCTGTAGCCGGCCCGGCGGCGTCGGGCGTCGGCACCGTCGGCCGTGCGCACCCGGGCGTGGTGCCGGGTCGGCCGGCCTCCGGCACGCGGTGGACGGCGGATGCGGGCCGGTCGGCTGTGCGCCAACTCACAACCGGCCGACGGCGATGTCCCGAAAGGCCGTCCGACCAGGGGACTTGACCGGGTCGGCGATCGATGCCGCCGGTTCGGCCGCGGCATCGAGGCTTGCATACGGACCATCCCTCCTTCAGGCTGCTGCGAGTCCACAGCAGAGGGGGGACGAAAGGGTCCTCCCTCGTATGCCGAAACACTCCAAGCACCGCCGCAGCACGACCGGCGGGCGCCGCTTCCTCGCGCTCGGGATCGCGCTGGCCGCCACCGGAACCGGTGCGGCCGCCTGGGCCATGCCGAGCGCGCCGACGGATCCCGTGGTGGTCGACTCGCTCTCGATCACGCCCGCCGGTCCCGGCGCCGACAGCCCGGTGACGGCGACCGCGAAGCTGCACGCCACCCGCCAGACCGCGGTCCAGGCGCTGACCGTCGCGGTGCGGTCGGCCAGCGGCGCGCACTACGACTTCCGCGGTGCGGTTCCCGCGACGCTGACCTCGTCGCAGCTCACCTTCACACCGGCGAGCCGGACCTTCCCGGCGGGCACGTACACCTACTTCGTGGCGTACGAGAGTGGCAACCGCTGGCACAACCTGAACCCGGTGAACAGCTTCACCTCGGGTGCCACCTCCGCGTCGCCGTCCGCGTCCGCTTCGCCGTCCGCCTCGGCTCCGGCATCGAGCCCGTCGCCCACCGCCACCGCCACGGCCACGGCCACCGGCACCGGGAAGGCGACGGCTTCTCCGTCGTCGACGGCCACCGCGACCGGTTCCGGCACGCCCTCGCCGACCGCCACCGCCACGGCGACGCCCTCGCCGACGGTCACCGCCACGGCGACGCCCTCGCCGACGGTCACCGCCACGGCGACGCCCTCGCCGACGGCCACCGCGACGGCGTCCCCGTCGTCGACCGCCACGGCCACGCCGACGGCCGGTGCGGCCGGCGGGCCGCTGGGGATCCCGGGCGCCTGGCACTCGGTCTTCGCGGACGAGTTCAACGGCAGCTCGCTCGACGCCGCCAAGTGGAACCCCAACTGGTTCGGCTGCAGCACCTGCACGACCCAGCCGGTGAACTCGCAGGAGGCCGCCGCGTACTCGCCGTCCCAGGTGTCGGTGAGCGGTGGCAGTCTGCACCTGGCGGCGGTGCAGAAGCCGGCCACGGTGAACGGCAAGACCTACCCGTACACGTCGGGTCTGATCAACACCAACGGCAAGGCCCAGTTCACCTACGGCGCGTTCGAGTCCCGGATCTACCTGCCGCCGTCCGGCTCGCAGGTCGCCAACTGGCCCGCCTTCTGGGCGGACGGCCAGAACTGGCCGACCGACGGTGAGTTGGACGTGATGGAGGGGCTGGGCGGCGACGCCTGCTACCACTTCCACTCCGACGCCGGCGGCCCCGGCGGCTGCGCCCACGGCGACTTCAGCGGATGGCACACCTACGGCGCGGAATGGGCCCCGGGCTCGGTCACCTACTACTACGACGGTGTGAAGGTCGGGCAGATCACGACCGGTGTCACCTCGGCGCCGATGTACCTGATCCTCGACAACGCGGTCGATTCCAAGTACCCGGCCGTCGCCCCGGCCGACATGCAGGTCGACTACGTGCGGGTCTGGCAGCACTGACCCGACCGCCCCCCGGTGGCGGCCCGGCCGCGCGGACTCCCACCGCGCCGCCGGGCCGTCGCGTCGCGGTCGGCCGCGCGGTCGTCGAAGGTCGCCCGGTGGTGACCGGCGGACACCGGTCACCGCCGGTCACTGCCGGTCACCGCCGGGCGTCGGGCCGGGGCGGTCGGGCGGTCGGGTCGGTCGGAGTGTCGGCCGGCACTGGGCGGGGGCCCGGCTCGGTGCCAGACTGGTCACGAGGGCTGGAGGTCGTGATGGGGTTCTATGCCGATCAGGTCGTGCCGCGGATCGTCAACGTCGTCTGCGGGACGAAGGAGGCCGCGCACCTCCGGCGGAGGGTCTGCGAGGGCCTTGAGGGCGATGTCCTGGAGATCGGGTTCGGTTCGGGGCTGAACGTCCCGTTCTACCCGGCGGCCGTGACCCGGGTGACCGCGGTGGACCCCTCCGACGTGGGGTGGAAGCTCGCGGCCGAGCGGGTGGCGGCGGCCCCCGTCCCGGTGGAGCGCGGCGGCCTGGACGGTCAGGTGCTGCCGTTCCCGGACCACAGCTTCGACGCGGCGCTGTCGACCTGGACGCTGTGCACCGTCCCGGACGTCGAGGCGGCGCTCCACGAGGTGCGGCGCGTCCTCCGGCCCGGCGGGACGCTGCACTTCGTCGAGCACGGCCTGGCGCCGGCGGAGGACGAGGCCGTGCGCCGCTGGCAGCGGCGCCTCGACCCGCTGGAGCAGCGGCTGTTCGCGGGATGTCACCTGACCCGTCCGGTCACCGAGCTGCTGACCGAGGCGGGCTTCGTCCTGACCGACCTCGACGTGTTCTACGAGAAGGGCGCCCCGAAGCCGATGGGGGCGGACTCCCTCGGCGTGGCCGTCTCGCCGGCCTGACCTCGTCCCGTCCCGTCCCGTCCGGCCGCCGGGCCGCCGGGCCGCCGGGCCGCCGGGCCGCCGACCGGCGCGGGCCGGGTGCGTCGCCCGGACACGGATGCCATTCCCGGGGGAGCATGGTCCCCATGGACACCGAGACGGTCGTACGCACCCGCCGCGCGCTGCACGCGGTGGCCGAGCTGGTCCTGGCCGGCCCGCAGTACCGGGTCGGCGGCACGATCCGGCTGCGCGCCTGTGCGGGCGGTTTCGCCACCACGGTCGAGCCGCGGCTGCGGGTGATCGGCGCGGAGCTGGTCGCGCCGGGGCAGGTGCTGTCCCTCGAACGTACGTCCTGTGCCGTGATCGGCGCGGCCCTCGGGATCACGGTCGGTGCTCCCGCCGGGCTCTACCCGGACGGCTCGGGCGGCGTCGAGGACGCGATCGAGGTGGACCCGGCCGCCGCCCGTCGGCTGCTGCACTGCTTCGCCCTCGGTGACGCCGCGCTGCGCGGGCTGTCCGCGGACGCCGAACCGGTCATCTGGCCCGAGCACTTCGACATCGCGGTGACCCTCGACGACGTCAACTACGGTGTCTCGCTCGGTGACGTGCACCGGCCGGAGCCGTACGCGTACGTCGGCCCGCACACCCCGCGGCAGGGCGAGTTCTGGAACGCGCCGTTCGGTGCCGCCCGGACGATCCGTGAACTCGGTGGCGTGTCGGGCATCGTGGAGTTCCTGGATCAGGGCCGCGGGCTGGCCTCCGGCGCCTGACGGACCGCCCCGGGAGGCCGGCGCGCCCGGTGGGGCTGCCCCGGCGGGTGCGGTCAGGCGGGCCCCAGGTACCGGCGGCCCGGTATCTGTTCGAAGATCAGGTTGGTGCGGGTCTGGGCCACCGCCGGGTGGGTGGTGAGGTGGTCGACGACGAAGTCGCGCAGGGACTCGGGGCCGGCGACGCCGACGTGCAGGAGGTAGTCGTCGGAGCCGGCCATGTGGAAGACGGCCAGGACGCCGGGCAGGTCGGGGGCGGTGCTGCGGAAGCTCTCGTTCTGCTCACGGGTGTGGGCGCGCAGCCGGACCGAGATCATCGCCTGGAGCGGCAGGCCGATGGCCGCCGGGTCGACCTCGGCGCGGTAGCCGCGGATGACGTTGCGGTCCTGGAGGGCGCGGACGCGGGCCAGGCAGGTGGAGGGGGCGATGCCCACCGTCTCGGCGAGGGCGTTGTTCGGGAGGCGGGCGTTGTCGGCCAGGGCCCGGATGATCGCCCGGTCCGTGTCGTCGATCGGGGGCCGCTCGCGCTGCGGATTGTTCGGCATGACCGCCAGGATTCCAGCCGATTCCGTCGATCTGCAAACCCGATCGGGATTCGACCGAATGTTCTTCGGGAGAGCTTCCCAGGATCGCCGGGAAGTTCCATCCTGGGCGCGAGCGGCGAACGCCCCTCGCCCCCCACACCACGCCCGGAGCGCCCCGCCCATGAGCCCGACCGCCACCTTCGCCGCGCCTGCGCCCACGACCGCCGCCGCGGCCGCCGTCGACCCGGGCCCGGAGCTGGACGGCGGTGACTTCGTGCTCCCCGCGGCCGGACTGGACGACGACCGTCGGCTGCGCGCGCTGGACACGGTGGACGAGTACCTGACGCGCAAGCGCAAGCACCTGGTCGGCTACCAGGCCACCCAGGACATGCAGGGCACCGCGCTGGACCTGGCCCGGTTCATGCCGAACAACATCAACAACCTCGGCGACCCGTTCCAGAGCGGCGGCTACAAGCCGAACACCAAGGTCATCGAGCGCGCCGTCCTCGACTACTACGCGCAGCTGTGGAACGCGCAGCGCCCGCACGACCCCGCCGACCCCGAGTCGTACTGGGGCTACATGCTGTCCATGGGCTCGACCGAGGGCAACATGTACGCGCTCTGGAACGCCCGCGACTACCTCAGCGGCAAGGCGCTGATCCACCCGCCGGCCGCGCCCCGGGACGAGGTGCGCTACGTCCAGGCCGCGCCCGACCGCGACAACCCGAACGCGCACCGGCCGGTCGCGTTCTACTCCGAGGACACCCACTACTCCTTCGCCAAGGCCGTCCGGGTGCTGGCCGTCGAGACCTTCCAGGCCGTCGGCCTGGAGCTGTACCCGGACGAGTGCCCGCTGGTCGACCCGGCCACCGGGCGCCGCGAGTGGCCGGCCGAGGTGCCGTCCCGCCCGGGCCCGTCCGGGTACTCCTGGGACGGCCCGGGCGAGATCGACGTCGACGCGCTCACCGTGCTGGTCGAGTTCTTCGCCGCCAAGGGGCACCCGGTCTTCGTCAACCTCAACCTGGGCAGCACCTTCAAGGGCGCCCACGACGACGTCCGGACGGTCTGCGAGCGCCTGCTGCCGATCTTCGAGCGGTACGGCCTGGTGCGCCGCGAGGTGGTGTACGGGACGTGCCCGGACACCGGACAGCCGCTGGTCGACGTGCGCCGCGGCTTCTGGATCCACGTGGACGGCGCCCTCGGCGCGGGCTACGCGCCGTTCCTGCGGATGGCCTCCCAGGACCCGGCGTACGGCTGGACGCCGGAGACGGACCTGCCGGAGTTCGACTTCGGGCTCGCCCTGCCCACCGCCGGGTCCGGCGTGGTCGACATGGTCTCCTCGATCGCGATGAGCGGCCACAAATGGGCCGGCGCCCCGTGGCCCTGCGGTATCTACATGACCAAGGTGAAGTACCAGATCTCGCCGCCGTCCCAGCCGGACTACATAGGCGCGCCCGACACCACTTTCGCCGGCTCCCGCAACGGCTTCTCCCCGCTGATCCTCTGGGACCACCTGTCCCGCCACTCCTACCAGGACCAGGTCGACCGGATCCGGACCGCGCAGGAACTCGCCGACTACCTGGAGCGGCGCCTGCTGGCCATGGAGCAGGAGCTCGGCGTCGAGCTCTGGCCGGCCCGCACCCCGGGCGCCGTCACGGTGCGGTTCCGCAAGCCGAGCGCCGAGCTGGTGGCGAAGTGGTCGCTGTCCTCGCAGGACGTGCTGCTCGTCCCGGGCGACGAGTCCACCCGCCGCAGCTACGTGCACGTCTTCGTGATGCCCTCGGTCGACCGCGCCAAGCTGGACGCGCTGCTCGCCGAACTCGCCGAGGACCCCGCCGTCCTGGGCTGACCCGGGCGCGGTCGGCCCCCCGCACGGGGTGGGCGGGGCGTCGGGGCCGACTCGCGCCGCTGGTGCGAACGGCCGTTCGTCCCCGCTCGGTCCGGATCGCGAACGCGCAGGTCACAGCGGGGTGGTGGGCCGGCCGGAGGCGATTGAGGGGAGCGTCGGATTCGTGGTTTCATAGCCCCCGCAGGGGCGGCCGGGTCGGGGTGACGGCCGACCCCGGCCCGCCCTCCGGGGCGGCGCGAGGTCGTCGCGCCGCCACGCTCCTTCCCCGCCGTCGGCCCGCGCAGCGCAGATGGCCGTGACGGTGTACGGGGGCCGGTGACGGTGTACGGAGACCCGTGACGGTGTACGGGTCTCTGCGTCAGGGCCGGTTCGTGCGCCCCGCTTCCCCGGACGGGAGAGGCCGGCCGGACGCCTATGCTGGCGGTCATGATCGTGCTCCCCGGTTTCGCCGACCTGCTGGCCCGCCTGCTGGACCACCGGGGGCTGACGCCCGCCGACCTGGCCCGGCGCACGGAGGCCGCGGAGCCGGCGGCCGCCGGACCGGGGCCGGCCGAGGCCGAGGTGGCCGCGCTGCTCGCCGGTGCCGCGCCGGAGCCGGCGCTGCTGCGCAGGCTCGGGCCCGCCCTCGGCCTGGACGCCGCCGACCTGTTCCAGCTCGCAGCCCTCCCACTTCCGGAGGACCTGGCCCCGGCCGGCGGGATGGCGACCACCACGATCACCGGTGTGGTGCGGTTCGCCCTGGCGCTCCCGCCCGCGGCACGGGCCGAACTGCGCTCCCGGGTCGCCGAGTTGCCGCCCGCGCGGCACCGGGGCCGGATCGAGGGCCTGCCCGCCTCGGTGCCGGACCGGCACACCCCGGGGAACCTGGTGATGCGGATGGTCGCCACCCGCAACCTCGGCTGGAACGGGACGGCGAAGGCCGTCCAGCTGCTGACCGGCCACTCCCGGATGGCCACCGTCTACGGCCGGATCGCCTCCGGTGAGGCCGAGTTGACCGCGGAGCTGGTCGCCGACCTCGCCATCGTCCTGGCCCTGCCCGCGGCGGACCTCGCCGCGGTCGTCGGCCTCCCGCTGCCGGCGGACGCCGCGGTGCCGAGCGGGGCCGTCACCGACGCCGCCCTGCTGCTCCGCGACCTCCGGTGCCTGGGCGTCGAGCAGTTGCGCGAGGCCGAGGACCTCGCAAGAGCCCTGTCGCCGGCCTGATCCCGCACGACGGCCCCGCACGACGCATCGCCCGACGTACCGCACGACGCGCCGCACCGGCCCCCGTCGGGACGGGGACCGGCGCGGCGCGCGGGGCGGCTACCCGGCTACCGGGCTACCCGCACTTCTCGTCGATCCTGTACTGCAGGGCCTTCGGGTAGTCGTGCCGGCTGAGCCGCACCCGGGCCAGGATCGGCGCGTGGTTGACGTCGTTGCCGGCGTTGGCGAGTTCCTCCAGGAGGGCGTCGAGTTCGGCGTGGGTGGTCAGTTCGTACCCGTGCATCCGGTCCTTGTCCGTGCCGAACACCTCGGCCAGCTTCTCGTACCGCCAGGGGTGGAGCACGTTGTAGAAGTCGGCGCCGTTGGAGGGCCTGTCCTTGTAGTAGCAGGGGCTGACCAGCATCTGTTCGATGCCGTAGAAGCCCTCGTTGTCGAGGACGAAGACCACCGGGCGCAGGTGGTGGCGCACCTGGGTGGACAGTTCCTGGCAGATCTCCTGGAAGGAGCCGTCCCCGACGAACACCAGCGGGCGCTTCAGCGGCTGCTGCCGGCCGAGTGCCACGCCGGTGGCCGCGCCGACGGAGTAGCCGATGGACAGCCAGCTGTTCTGCGCCAGGAAGCCGGCCCGTTCGGTGATCCGCAGGTTCATCGAGCCGAGCAGGGCGAAGGCCGCGTCCGAGACCACGGTGAACGGGGAGGGCGCGTCCGGGTCCCCGCCGGTGGCGCGGTGCTCCAGGAAGTGGTTGACGTGCTGGAAGAAGCTGTCGTAGGTGAGTTCCGACGGGTAGCGGTCGGTGCTCAGGGAGTCGAGGAAGTCGGCGGTGCTGGCCGGGACGTCCAGGCCGGCTGCGTGCGCCAGTGCGAAGTGGTCGGCCTCGAAGGTCTGTCCCGCGAGCGCGTCGCGCAGTGCCGGGACGAACCGGCCGAGGCGGACCTCGGGGAAGTACGAGGCGCCGACGCTGACGCCGTCGCGGGCGGCCACGATCCAGTCGTCGCCGATCGACTGCTCGCCGCCGAGGTTCTTGGAGGTGGACCAGGTGCCCAGGCCGATCCGGCAGCCGGCGTTCTTGAAGGTCTTCCGGATCTCCGGCAGGCTCGCCTTGCCGTTGTAGACGCCGGCGAACAGGGGGTGCCGTTCGGAGACCACGGACTTCGCGCCGACCGTGGTGCAGAACTGCATCCGGGTGGTCTGCACGAAGTCCAGCAGTTCGTCCTCCAGCCGCCGGCGGACGAGTTCCTCGCCGGCCCAGACGATCGGGGTGCCGAACTTCCTGATCAGCTCCACCGCGGCGGTGACGGCCTTCTCCAGCATGTCCTTGTTCCGCTGGGTGAACGGCCTTTCGTGGGAGCGGAGTTCGCCCTTCGGGGGCTCGCACGGCGCGTGCCAGAGGTCCTCCATCACCTCCAGGTAGACGGGCTTGCGCTCGGTCAGGCAGGCGGTGATGGCGCTGTCGATCTGGGAGGGGGCGAGTCCCGGGTTGGAGAGCATCTGCGCGTCCACCGTGACCTGCCGGTAGACGTCGAGGTTGCTCTCCCGGCGCGGGCTCATGTGGGAGGTGAGCAGGCCGACGGCCTGCTGATTGAGCCACTGCTCGTAGGAGGGCGCCGCGTTGATCGCGATCAGCGGGACGTCCTCGACGTACGCGCCGCCGATGGTGTTGAGCAGGCTGAACGCGCCCACCCCGTAGGTGACCGCGACGGCGCCGACGCCGTGTTCGGGCTTGTCCCGGTCGGCGTCCGCGGCCCGGACCCGGGCGTAGGCGTCCGCGGCGTAGCCGGCGCCCATCTCGGTGGGGGTGCCGACCCAGCGCACGGAGGTGGTGTCCTGCATGATCGTCAGGAACGGGCCGAGGAAGTCGCCCGGCACCCCGAACAGGTGCCGGATGCCGAGCTGTTCCAGCCGGGTGGCCAGGTAGCGGGCCACCGTCCATTCGTCGCCGCCGCTCATGAGCGCATCGCCTCCGGCCTGCTCTCCTGGCGGCTGTCCGCCCCGCTCTCCTGCCGGCTGTCCCGGCGGACCCGGACCTCGGGCCGGGCCTCCGGTTCCGCGAGGGGCGGCGGCGGTGGTGCCTCGTGCACGGCGATGGCCGTGCGGACGGCGGTCTCCACCGCGCCCTCGATCCAGGCGTGCTTGAGCGAGACGTGCTCGCCGGCGAAGTGCACCGGGCCCTCCGGCTTGACCGCGTCGAGGTGGAAGGAGGTCATCTGGTGCGGGGTGTACACCGCCGCCTCGCCGAAGGCGTACGGGTCGCGCAGCCAGCTCTGGGTCTGGCCGTAGCCGGTGTAGAACACCTCGATCCGCCGGCCGTGCACCGACTGGAGGTTGCGCAGCGCGTAGACGTACCGTTCGTCGTCCTCCATGGAGTCCCAGCGCACCGCGTCGTCCGACCAGCTGTAGCCGGCCAGCACGACGCCGCCGCCGTCGCCGCCGGGCACCGGGTGCGAGGGGTAGTACATGAAGCGGTTCGGGTTGTCGGTGGTCGAGCCGCCGCCGAAGCAGTCGGTGGCGGGGCGCACGCTGGCCCGCAGGAGCGGGGTGTTCCGGTAGACGTCCTGCTGGCCCCGGCTGATCCGGCGCTCGTCCACGCTCGCGTGCGCGCCGAGCAGCGTCTCCGGCAGGTTGCGCGGAGGCCGGTGGCCGTTGTGGGCGGCGGCCGCGGCCGCCTCGGCGTCGTCCTCGCCCGCCCGTTGGTAGTACTCGTACAACCCGGGGGTGATGGAGTCGAGTTCGACCTTCCAGTCCGCCTCGGTGAACTCCCACCAGCGGCGGGAGAACTCCAGCAGCACCTTGGTGGCCTGGTCGTAGTGGGTCTCGATGATCGCCCGGCGCTTCTTGTACGAGAACGGGGGAGTCACCTGGACGAACCGCAGGGCGGAGAACGGGACGGTGACGATGGCGAGGTCGCCCTTCCAGGTGGTGGGTTCGGCCTCCGGGTCGTCCTCGGGGACGGTCTGGACGGCGACCTGCGGACCGGTCGGGCCGACGTTCCGCGCCCCGCCGCCGTCCCGGCGCGGGTCCCAGTACTCCATCCGGATCATCCGCTCGCCCATCCGCAGCTCGTGCCGGAGCTCCCGGGCGAGCACGTCGGGCAGCTTCCAGCTGCCGCCCGCGATCTCCCAGTAGGTGGCGTTCGGGTTGATGTCGCTGCGGCCCAGGAAGGTGTGGAAGAACGC
Source organism: Kitasatospora sp. NPDC059599 (assembly GCF_042735125.1). Taxonomy (NCBI): domain Bacteria; kingdom Bacillati; phylum Actinomycetota; class Actinomycetes; order Kitasatosporales; family Streptomycetaceae; genus Kitasatospora; species Kitasatospora sp. NPDC059599. Next base: position 52,786 of record NZ_JBHWCL010000036.1, read on the forward strand.
CAGGTGGAGCCGCGAGGTCATGTTCTCGATGGTGCCGATCGCCTCGATGGCCTCGTCGCTGAAGCCCGCGTACTCGCGCAGGAAGCGGCCCATCGAGTAGCCGTCGAAGTCGCGGATCACCCGGGCCCAGCCGTCGAGCCACTCGGCGAACGGCTTGTTCACCCGCCGGCCGCCCTCGATCACCGAGTAGTAGTCGCGGACCGGTTCCAGCGCCTGGTTGACCATCTCGGCGGCGGTGATCCGCACCTCGTCGCCGGTGAGGTGGAAGCCCTCGTTGACGCAGCTCGGGTCGGCGGAGTACTCCCTGCGGCGGGCCTGGATCCGGTTGGTCCGGATCCAGGAGTTGAAGCGCTTGGCCGGTTCGCGGAAGTCGGGGCTGTCCGCGCCGTACGTCCAGACCTTGCCGGGCTCGAAGGATTCGTAGACCACCGGCGGGACGGGCGCGTTCTGGTTGCCGGTGTCCGGGTCGACGTCGACGTTGAAGAAGAGCTGCCGGTCGAGGCCGAGGCGGTCGACCAGGGCCAGGGTGAGCGGGTGGAAGCCGGGCAGCCGCATCGCCCCGGCCTCCGCGTACTGCTCGGGGTCGTAGAACGGTCCGTCGGTCCCGTCGCCGGTGGCGCGGAAGGTCTTGATCCGCCCGCCCACCCGGCTGGCGTTGGCCTCCAGGATGGTGACGTTGTGCCCGGCGTCCTTGAGCAGCTTCCCGGCGACGAGGCCGGCGATGCCCGCGCCGATGATCAGCACGTCCTTGGGTTCGGTCGTCTCCGGGAGGCCGTCCTTGATCAGGACGTCGAGGTAGCGCAGCTTCAGGTCGTCGTCGTCCGGGCCGACCAGCAGCAGCTCGCGGGCCAGTTGCCGGCAGGTCCGCCAGCGGGCGCGGTCAGCGGCCGAGCCTTCGACGAGGGGGTTCTCCATGGTGTCTCCTGGGGGTGCGCGGCTGACCGTGCCGTGCGGGGTGGGATGGTGGTCGTGCGGGGGCGTGCGGCCGGGCCCGGACTCCTCGGGGGCCGGGGCGGCGAGCGCGCGAAATCACCTCACGTGTTCAAGTCGCAACCCAACGTAGCTTCTTCGTCGAGAGCGCTGTCAACCCGTGGTCGGCCTCTCGACGGGCTCGCACGCCGGAGCGCGAGGGGCGCGCAGGACCGCGCCGGGCACGACGGGACGTACGGTGCGGGCCGGGCCACTATGGGAGGGGGCCTACGGGTTCACTGGTCGGTTCGAATGGGGTGCTCCTGATGGGCGTGCCGTGGCATCGGTCGGCGGGGCCCGGTCACGACGCCGCCGGGGCTCCGGTCGGGCGCGGCCTCGACGAGCCGGCCCGGATCCTGCGGTCGGCGCCGGCCTGGCTCGACGCGCACATCGGCGGGCTCTACCTGATCTCGGAGGACCGGCAGCTGCTCGAACTGGCCCTGACGCTGGGGGCCTCCCGGCAGTTCACCAGGCCGTGGCAGCGCGTCGGCATGACCGCACCGGTCCCGGTGGCCGAAGCGGTGCGCAGCCGTCGGATCGTCTGGGTGGGCGGCGCGGAGGAGATGGCGCGCAGCTACCCGAGGGTCGCGGTCGCCATGCCGTACGCGTTCTGCCTGGTGGCCGCTCCGCTCGTCTCGGGGCGGACCGTGTACGGGTCGGTCTTCATGCTCTGGCCGGCCGCGCACCCCTCCGAGCTGGCGCCCGGTGAACGGGACCGGCTCGACGCGTTCGCCGCGCGCCTGGCCGCGGTGCTGGCGGACGCGGCCGAGGCGGGCCGGCCGGCGCGGGCGGGCCCGCGTCCCGGGGTGGCGGAGCTGGGCCCCGTCCCCCCGCTCGACGCGATGGCGGCCCGGCTCCCGGAGGGCGTGTGCGACCTCGACCTGGACGGCAAGCTGGCAGCGGTCACGCCGACCGCTGCCGGGCTGCTGGGCGTGCCGGTCGGGCGGCTGCTGGGCGCCCGGCCCTGGGCGGTCCTGCCGTGGCTGCGGGACCCGGTGTACGAGTACCACTACCGGGCCGCGGTGATCAGCGGGCAGCCGACCTCCTTCGTCGCGCTGCGACCGCCGGACCGGTGGCTGTCGTTCGAGCTCTTCCCGGACCCGTCCGGACTGACCGTGCGGATCGCCCCCGCCGACGCCGCCGGCGGCGAGCCGCCCGCCGGATCCCGGACGAAGGGAGTGGCACACACCCGGCCCGGAGCGCTGTACCACCTCCTGCACCTCGCGGGCGCGCTGACCGAGGCCGTCAGCGTGCAGGACGTGGTGACCATGGTCGCCGAGCAGATCGTGCCGGCGTTCGGGGGCCGGGCCGTGGCGGTGCTGATGGCCGAGGGGGGCCGGCTGCGCATCGTCGGCCACCGCGGCTACCCGCCCGGGCTGGTCGACCAGTTCGACGGCACCGCGCTGACCGAGTCCACGCCCGGTGTCCAGGCGTCGACCAACCCGGTGCCGGCGTACTTCGAGTCCCGTGCGGAACTGGAGCGGCTCTACCCGGGCCGTGAGGAGACGCAGGACGGGATGGCCGCCTGGGCCTACCTGCCGCTGGTGACCTCGGGCCGGCTGATCGGCACCTGCGTGCTGGCCTTCGCCGAGCCGCACCACTTCGACCTGGAGGAACGCGCCGTCCTCACCTCGCTCGGCGGACTGATCGCCCAGGCCCTGGACCGCGCCCGGCTGTACGACACCAAGCTCGGCCTGGCGCACGGCCTCCAGGAGAGCCTGCTGCCCCGCGCGCTGCCGGACGTCCCGGGCCTGGAGGTCAGCGCCCGCTACCTGCCGGCCACCGAGGGCATGGACATCGGCGGCGACTTCTACGACCTCATCCGGGTCGGACCGGACTCGGTGGCGGTCGTGATCGGCGACATCCAGGGCCACAACGTCAACGCCGCCGCGCTGATGGGCCAGGTCCGCACCGCCGTCCGGGCGTTCGCCGCGGCCGACGCCGACCCGGGCACCGTGCTGTCCCGCACCAACCGGCTGGTGGCGGACCTGGACACGTCCCTGCTGGCCAGCTGCGCCTACCTGCTGGTCGACCTGGTCCGCCGCGAGGCCTGGCTGGCCGACGCCGGCCACCCGGTGCCCCTGCTGTACGGCCCGGACGGCCGGGCGGCCGCGCTGGAGCCGCTCGTCGGACTGGTGCTGAACGTCGACCCGGACGCCGACTACCCGCAGGTCCACGTCGACCTGCCGATCGGCGCCACGCTGGCGCTGTACACCGACGGCCTGATCGAGACGCCCGGCGGTGACCTCGACCGGGCACTGGCCGACCTGACCGCCACGCTGGCCCGCCACGGCGGCGCCCCGCTCGACCGGCTGGCCGACGCCCTGGTCGACCGGGCCGGTCACGGAGGGCACCGCACCGACGACGTCGCGCTGCTGCTGATCCGGTCCGTTCCCCGCTGAACGGAGCGACCGGGCGGCACGCGGGCCGGGCACCGTGTCCCGATCCCGTCGGGGCGGGACCATGGGTGTATGGCGAGAGACACGGGCCCCGACTCCCGGGCGCCGGGCCGAGCGGGCGGTCGTCGTGGGCGGCCGGATCCAGGCCCCGTCCCGGGGGACCCTTCGGTGCGGCGACTGCGGTCGGTGCTGAGCATCCGCAGCGTCGCCGGACAGATGTTCCTCCTGCAGGTGTTGATCGTGCTGCTGCTCGTGGTGGCGGCGGTCGTCGCGCTGCTGATCGAGTCCCGCAGCGACCGGTTCGCGGCGGCGCGCGACCGTTCGCTCGCCGCGGCGCAGGCGTTCGCGCACAGCCCCGGCCTGGTGGCGACCATGCAGGGTCCCGACCCCACCGCGGTGCTGCAGCCGGCGACCGAGGCGGCTCGCAAGGACGCCCAGGTCGACTTCATCGTGGTGACGGACCGCAACGGCATCCGCTACACCCATCCCGAGCCGGACCAGATCGGCAAGAAGTTCGTCGGCACCATCGGGCCGTCGCTGAACGGGCACGTCACCGTCGAGCAGGTGCACGGCCCGCTCGGCCTGGAGTACCAGGTGGTGGTCCCGGTGGAGGACGCCCACGGCGGGGTCGTGGGCATCGTGTCCGCCGGCATGAAGGTCGCCAACGTGAGCAGCGCGATCGACCGCCAGCTGCCCGTCGTGCTGGCCGCCGGCGCCGCCGCGCTGGGCCTGGCCACGGCCGGAACGGCGCTGGTGGGCAGGCGGCTGCTGCGCCAGACCCACGGCCTGGGGCCGGAGGAGATGACCAGGATGTACGAGCACCACGACGCGGTGCTGCACGCGGTGCGCGAGGGCGTGGCCATCGTCGGGGGCGACGGCCGGGTGCTGCTCGCCAACGACGAGGCCCGCCGGCTCCTGGACCTGCCCGCCGACGCGGAGGGGAGGGCCGTCACCGACCTCGGCCTCGACCCCCGGACGACCGAACTGCTGCTGTCCGAGAGCGAGGTCACCGACGAGGTGATCCCGGTGGGCGACCTCCTGCTGGCGGTGAACAACCGCCCCACCGACAGCGGGGGAGGCCCGCCCGGCAGCGTCACCACCCTGCGCGACTCCACCGAGTTGCGCGCCTTGGCGGGGAAAGCCGAGGTCGCCCGCGGCCGACTCAGGCTGCTGTACGACGCGAGCATGGCCATCGGCACCACCCTGGACGTCCGGCGCACCGCCGAGGAGCTCGCCACCATGGCCTCCCGGGAGTTCTGCGACTACGCCACCGTCGACCTCGCCGACGAGGTCCTCAGCGGCGAGGAACCGGAGACCCTGACCGCCGGTGCCACCGTGGAGCTGCGGCGGGTGGCGGTCGCGGGCATCCGGGACGACTCGCCGCTGTACCGCCCGGGCCGGCTGGTCCGGTGGGCGGGCAGCACCCCGCAGGCGGAGGGCTTCGTCAGCGGCCGGTCCGCACTGGTCCCCGAGGTGGCGACCGACGCCGGCTGGCGCCGGCAGGACGCCGAGCTCACCCAGGCGGTGCTGGACTTCGGCCTGGCGTCGCTGATCGCCGTCCCGCTGACGGCGCGGGGCGTGCTGACGGGCGTCGCCTGCTTCTGGCGCGGCCGGGACCGCGGCCCCTTCGAGGACGACGACCTGTCGCTGGCCGAGGAACTGGCCGCCCGGGCCGCCGTGGCCGTCGACAACGCCCGCCGCTTCACCCGCGAGCACACGATGGCCGTGACCCTGCAGCACAGCCTGCTGCCGCGGGCGCTGCCCGAGCAGAGCGCCCTCGACGTCGCCTACCGCTACCTGCCCGCCCAGGCGGGGGTCGGCGGCGACTGGTTCGACGTGATCCCGCTGCCCGGTGCCCGGGTCGCGCTGGTGGTCGGCGACGTGGTCGGCCACGGCGTGCACGCCGCCGCCACCATGGGCCGGCTGCGCACGGCCGTGCAGAACTTCTCCACCCTCGACCTGCCGCCGGACGAGCTCCTCGGGCACCTGGACGAACTGGTCGCCCACCTGGACCAGGAGGCGGCCGCGGTCGGGGGAGAACTCGCGATCACCGGCGCCACCTGCCTCTACGCGATCTACGACCCCAGCACCGCCGTCTGCTCGCTGGCCCGGGCGGGGCACCCGCCGCCCGCCGTCGTCCACCCGGACGGCACGGTGGAGCTCCTCGACCTGCCCGCCGGTCCGCCGCTCGGCCTGGGCGGGATGCCCTTCGAGGCCGCCGAGCTGCGACTGCCGCCGGGGAGCAGCCTGGTGCTCTACACCGACGGCCTGGTCGAGGACCGCACCCGCGACATCGGGTTCGGCCTGGACGTCCTCACGAGCGTCCTGGCCCGTCCCGGCCGGTCGCCCCAGGAGGTCTGCGAGGCCGTGCTCGCCGCCCTGCTGCCCACCCGCCAGTCCGACGACATCGCCCTCCTGGTCGCCCGCACCCGGGTGTTGCAGCCCGACCGGACCGCCGAGTGGGAGGTGGCCTCGGCTCCGGAGGCCGTGGCCCGGGTCCGCGCCGAGGCCACCCGGCAGCTCGCCGCGTGGGGCCTGGACGAGGCGGCCTTCGTCACCGAGCTGGTGCTCAGCGAACTGGTCACCAACGCCATCCGCTACGGCAGCGAACCGATCAGGGTCCGGCTGCTGTACGACCGCACGCTGATCTGCGAGGTCTCCGACAGCAGCAGCACCGCCCCGCACCTGCGCTACGCGGTCGCGGAGGACGAGGGCGGCCGCGGCCTGTTCCTCGTGGCCCGGCTCACCGAACGCTGGGGCGTCCGCTACACCCCCGCCGGAAAGATCATCTGGTCCGAGCAGTTCTTGTGACGGCCGAGCGGCCCCGGTGACCGGCCTGGCCCGCGTCCCGCCCGGCCGGTAGCCGGGCGGGCGGGACGGACCCCGGCACCGGCGCGCCCGGCCGGCGCCGGTCGGCCGCCCCCCGGACTGTGACGCAGGTCACGTCGGAGGAAGAACCTGCACGCCGCACCCCGCGTCTGGCTGGTGTGAGATCACGCAGGAGAGCACTGGACGAACTGGACGAGGAACGCCTCGTCCGGCTGGTGGCCAGGGGTGAGCGCGCGGCGTTCGACGAGCTGTACCGGCGCACGTCGCCGTGGCTGGCGGTGCGGTTGCGCCGCCGCTGCGCCGACGAGCAGATCGTCGCCGAGGTCATGCAGGAGACCTACCTGGCGGTGTGGCGCGCGGCCGGCGCGTTCGCCGGGAGCGCGGTCGGCGGGACGGCCGTCGGATGGCTGTGGACGATCGCGGCACGCCGCCTCGTCGACGCGTTCCGCCGCCGCGCCCACCACGCCGAGCCCCCCGTCGCCGCCGCCGAACGGGCCGTCGTGCCCGCGGCGGAGGACGAGGCCCTCGCCGGGACCGTCGGCGGCGACGTCGGCGACGCGCTGCGGCGACTGGCCCCGGAACTGCGGGAGGTCCTCCAGGCCACGGTGCTCGACGGGCTCTCCGTCCGGGAGACCGCCGTCCTGCTCAGACTGCCCGAAGGCACGGTCAAGACCCGCGCCCGCAGGGCCCGGATCGCGATGCGGGAGGCGCTGGCATGAGTGAGCGAAGCGATGGGCGCACCACCGGGGAACACGCGTCGGGGCGGTTGATCGACGACTACGCGCGCGGTGACACCGCGATGGCCGCGGACACCGTGTGGGCGTTGGAGGCCCACCTGGAGACCTGCGCGCCGTGCCGGGGCCGGCTGGCGGCCTCGGTGGCCACCACGGCGCCGGACGTCGTGGCGCTCCTGGACACCGTCCGGGCCGGTCTGGAACCGCAGCTGGACGCGTCCGGCCCGGCGCCCGCGCGCCGCTACCGCCCGGGGTGGGTCTCGGCCTGGCTGACGCCGGTCATGACGCCCTGGCTGGCCATGACCGTCGTCGTCACCCTGCTGGCGCTGCTGCTGGACGCGCTCGCGCCGCCGACGTTCTTCGGCGGTACCTCCCTGCTGGTGCCGGTCGCGCCCGTGCTGCCGCTGTGCGGCGTCGCCGCGTCGTGGTCGCGCGCACTCGACCCGGCGCACGAACTGACCGCCTCGACCGCCAGGGCCGGCCTGCCGCTGCTCCTCAGGCGCACCACCGCGGTCCTCGTGGTGGTCCTGCCCGGACTGCTGCTGGGCGGCCTGCTCACCGGGGACATGACGGCCGCCCAGTGGCTGCTGCCCTCCCTCGCCTTCACCTCCACCGCCCTGGCACTGGGCAGCGTGGTCGGGGTGACCCGCGCCGCCTTCGGGCTGACGGCCGCGTGGTGCGCCGCCGTCGTGGTCCCCGCGTGGGCGGTCGGACACGTCCCCCTCGCCCTGCAACTCCTCCTGCAGCCGGACCGGTTGCCCGTGTGGGGACTGCTCCTCGCACTCGGGACCGGCGCCGTGATCGCCCGCAGGAACGCGTACTCGACGCTGTGAATCCATCCTCGACCCCCGAAAGGGACCGCATGACACCCATGACGAGCGCGGCCGACACCGCGCCGAAGACCTACCCCTGGGAGATCCGGGCCGACGGGCTGAAGGTCCGCGTCGGACGGAAGAAGATGGCCGTCGACGGGCTCGACCTCTCCCTCGGCACCGGCACCCACGGCCTCCTGGGGCCCAACGGGGCCGGCAAGACCACCCTGATCCGGACACTGGCCACCGTACTGCGCCCCACCGAAGGGGAACTGGAACTGCTCGGCACCGCCGTGGGCGGGCTCGGCGACCACCGGGCCCTGCGGCGCCGGATCGGCTACCTGCCGCAGGACTTCGGCTACTACAAGCGCTTCACCGTGCGCGAGTTCGTCGAGTACATGGCCTGGTTGAAGGAGGTGCCGAAGGCGGAGATCCCCGCGGCCGTCCAACGGGCCGTGGAACGGGTGGGCCTCGCCGACCGCGCCGACCACCGGATGAAGACCCTGTCCGGCGGCATGGTGCGACGGGCCGGCATCGCCCAGGCCATCGTCAACGACCCGGCGGTGCTCCTGCTGGACGAGCCGACGGCCGGTCTGGACCCGGCGCAGCGACTGCGCTTCCGCGAACTGCTGCAGGAACTCGGCCGGGACACCTGCGTGGTCGTCTCCACCCACCTGGTCGAGGACGTCGCGGCCGCCTGCTCCGACGTGGTGCTCTTCGCCGACGGGCGGCTCGTCTTCCAGGGCACCCCGGACGACCTGGCCGCGGCGGGAAGCCCCGAGCACCCCGGCGACAGCCCCCTGGAGCGCGGCTACTCGGCGCTGCTCCGCGACTCCGGCCGGCCGGGAGGCATCTGGTGAACGGACGTGTCCTGCGTACCGAACTGAGGCGCTCGGCCGCCCCCTGGCCCGGCATCGTCGTCCTGGCCGGCAGCCTGGCGGTGTTCTTCCTGATCGACGGGATCTGGTGGAAGGGCACCGCCGGGTGGACGGCCCAGTGGACCACCATGGCCATGTGGACCCGCTACCTGCTGGCCTTCTGGCTGCCGCTCGTGGTGGGCACGGGCGCGGTGTACGGGCTGCGCGAATCCCGTTCGCGGATGGCCGAACTGCTGGTGACCACACCGCTGCCGGCCTGGCGCCGCGCGGCGCTGCCCGCCGGGGCGACGGCGCTCGCGACGGCGGCGGGCTTCGGCCTGCTGGTCCTCGTCGGTGGAGTCCAGGTGGCCCTCGGCCGGACCGCCTACGCACCGCTCGGCTGGCTGCCGATCTCGCTGGTCGCGGTGCTGGCCCTGGTCGCGGGGGTCGTGTTCGGCATGGGCGTCGCGCGGACGCTGCCCCATGTGCTCACCCCGCCGGCCCTGGTGGTGTCCTTCCTCGTGCTGACGAGCTTCCTGCGGCCGAGGACGGAGGGCCTGGTGCCGTCACCGTCGGACAACATGCCGAACCGGCTCCTCCTGCTGTCCCCGGCGGTCCCGGACCCGCGGGAGATGCTGCTGACCCTGTCCGGCTCCGTGCACGTCGGGCAGACGCTCTGGCTGCTCGGCCTGCTCGGCACCGGCTTCGCCCTGCTGTCGGCCGTGACCCGTCGGGCCCGGCTGCTCGCCGTGGTCCCCGTCCTGGTCGGCACGGCCCTGGCCCTGCTGGTCCTCCCGGCCGCGCCGCGCGACAGCTACGTCGTCGACCGGACCGCCGCCGGCCTGGTCTGCGACGGCCCGGTCTGCGTGACGCGGGCGAACCGCGACCGCCTGGACGAACTCGCCGCGCGCGGTGACGAGGCACTGGGCGTGCTGCGCGGCCTCCTGGGCGACCGGGCACCGCACTCGGTGCGGGAGGACAACAGGCTGCGCGAGCTCAGTGGCGACCGCGAGCTCTCCGACGACGTGGTGCTCGTCGACTTCGACGAGCGGCTGTTCGCCGACGCGACCGGTGACGCCCTGACCCGCGCGCTGATCTCCCAGGGGCTGGCACCGAACTGCCACGGGAACAACGACCGCGAGGGCGGCGGGAGCAGCAGCATCGCCGTCCAGAGCATCGCCGTGAGCTGGGCCCTCCACGACCCCCAGCTCCGACCGCTGCTGGAGAAGGGCACCGACCCGTACTCGCTCAAGGACTGGGCGGACGCCGACCAGGCCTGGCAGAAGCTGACGGCGGCGGCACCGGCCGAGCAGCGCACCCGGATCGACGGGCTGCGCGCCGCCACCTTCTCCTGCGCACCGGGTGACCCGCTCCTGCTGCTCGCGGGGGAGGCGTCCCGATGAGGTGGCTGAGCCTGTACGCCCGTTCCCGGCAGATGCCCGGTGCGGCCGCCGCGATCGCGCTCGTGACGGCGGCCGCGTGGGCCTTCGCCGAGCCCGGCCAGGCGAACCTGGGGACGGCGGTCCTCGTCCTCGGCGCGCACGTGGCGGCGGCCTCGGCCGGGCTCGGCGGGCCGGACGTGGTGCTGGAGCGGACGGCCGCGATCCGGTGGATGCCCCGCCGGGCGGCGCACGTGCTGCTGATCGGCGCGGTCGCCGGTCTGATGCTGCTGAGCGCACGGACGGTGGGCGTGGACCTCGCCCCCGCCGAGGTCGTCGTCCGGGACAGCGCGGGCCTGGTCGGTCTGGCCGCGCTCGGGGCGACGCTGTTCGGCGCGGCGTTCGCCTGGACCCTGCCGACCGGCTGGCTCGGGGTCACCCTCCTCGTCCCGACTCCGGACGGCACCGTGGGGGAGGTGCTGAAGTGGATGGTCTATCCGCTCGGTACGGCGACGTCCGCCGCAGTCGCCTGGGCCCTGTTCGCGACCGGCACCGTGGTGTACGCCGTGGCAGGACCGAGGCGGTGACGAGGACGCCTGGCCGTACCGACGGAAGACCGCCCTGACGGGGCACCACACTGACGGAACGCCACGCTGCACGAACGCCGGAATGCCGGCCCCGGGATCGGG
>NZ_JBHWCL010000037.1:0-61489 GCF_042735125.1 Kitasatospora sp. NPDC059599
GGCTGTTCCGTGGGCTACCGCGCGGGGCCGTTCGGTTCCCGGGGTAGGGTAGGGGCCGGGCGGGGTCCGTCGTTCGCGCACGCGCGCGGGGTTCCTCCGCAGGGGAACCGGCGGGGAACCGGCGGGGGCGTCCGCGCGGGCCCCGGCGGGAGTTCCACGGGAGCTTTCGTGGGGGCTTTCGCGGATGATCCGCGTGCACGACGTGAACACCCCGAGAAGGCCCGTCACCAGCCCCGATGCGAGCCGCCCGGGCTCCGGCCCGGGGGCGTGCCACGGTCGGCCCCCACGCCGCCGCCGTTCACGGTCACCCCCGGCATGCCGCCGCTGCCGCGTGACCCGAACAGTCCCTTCCCGGCGTTGTCGCCACAGGACCAGGCCGCTGTCCGGACGTGGATGACGCAGATGCAGCAGGACGGCCGGACCTTCCAGGCGCTCGGCCCCTCCGTGAAGGGCGACCCCAAGATCGACGCGCGCCGGGCCTACCAGGTCCGGGTCGCCGGATCGACCGAGTACCGGCTGTACACCACGGTGACCGACCCGGAGACCGGCCGCGAACTGGGCATGGACGCCGACGGCGTGCGCCCCGAGGACGGCGCGGCGATCGACGCCAAGTACATCGGCCAGCAGAAGAGCTGCAAGTCCCCGTTCCGGCTGGACAACGCCGACGGCGTCTTCGACTTCGTGTACGAGAACACCATGGACGGCGAGGCCAAGAAGCTCGACAAGTACGCGTCGGCGCTGAACGACCCCCGCACCAAGGTCAACCACCTGGAACTCATCACCAACGACGGGAAGGCCAGCTCGTACGTCCAGGGCCTGATGACCGCCACGGGCGTCACCGGGAACGTCCGCGTCGTACCGTGACCCTGACGGTCGCCCGTGACCGTGACGGCCACCGTGACCGAGCGGCCGGACCTCACCGGCAGCCGCCCCGCAGCCGACCTGGCCCGCACCCGACCCGCACGGCATCCGACCCGCACCACCGAGAGAAGCGAGAACACCCCGTGGGATCCGCCTTCTACGTCAGCGCCGACCGCGAACAGGCCGGCCCGTGGACCTTCACCGGCGAGCAGCTGAAGGACTGCGTCCGCCGCCACTGGCCGGACGCCACGGTGAGCGGCGCGTTCGAGAACTTCCTGGAGATCCACGCCGAGGTCGAGCCCGGCCGCTGGGCGGAGCTGTCCTACAACCTGCGGCACGGCGCCTTCTCCTTCGAGGACCGCGAACCGCACTCCGCGCCGCTCACCGTCATCTACACGGCGCTGCACGAACTCGCGCCCGCGGTACCGGTGGTGTGGTGGGTCGACTACGACGCCGAGCTTGAGGCCCTGGACCTGGCCGGCGGCCTGGAGGCCTTCATCGACGGCTTCCCCGCCTAGGGCTTGTCTGACAATTCCCGCCGCGCGCACGACGCCGGGCATCCCGGCTGGACGCACCGCCGAATCGTCCAAGTACGTCCAGTACGAGGACGCTCCGGCGGCACGCCCAGCCGGGCGCCCAACGCCGCGCGCTGATGCGACGCGAATTGTCAGACAAGCCCTAGTCCGGACAGGACCTGGGGCCCGACGTCATCCGGTCCGCCGGTCACCCGAGTTCGCGTTTGAGGATCTTGCCGGTGGCGGTCATCGGCAGGCTGTCGACGATCTCCACGATGCGCGGGTACTTGTGGCCGGCCATCTGCTCCCTGCCCCAGGCGACCAGTTCCCCGGGGGCGGCGCCGGCCCCGGACTTCAGGATGACGAACGCCTTGACCTCCTCGCCGTGGCTCTCGTGCGGCACGCCGACCACTGCGGCCAGGCCGACCGCGGGGTGCGTCATCAGCACCTCCTCGACCTCGCGCGGGTACACGTTGAAGCCGCCCCGGATGATCATGTCCTTGGCCCGGTCGACGATGTAGTAGAAGCCCTCCTCGTCCCGGCGGGCCAGGTCACCGGTGCGGAACCACCCGTCCCTGATCGCCTCGGCGGTGGCCTCGGGCCGGTTGAAGTAGCCCTTCATGACGCCGTGGCCCTTCACCACGACCTCGCCGACGGCGCCCGGCTCGGTGACCTCCGACCAGTCGGCGTGGATCAGCTTGACCTCGACGCCCCAGATCGGCACGCCGACGGACCCGGGGCGCGGTTCCCGCTCCGGGTCGGAGAAGGTCACCACCGGCGAGGTCTCGGAGAGGCCGTAGCCCTCCAGCACCCGGATGCCGAGCCGTTCCTCGATCCGGCCCAGCAGTTCCACCGGCAGCGGGGCGCCGCCGGACACGCCGATGCGCAGGTTGCGGGCGATCCGGTCCACGTCGACGGTGTCGGTGAGCGCGCCCAGCAGGGCCCACCACATGGTCGGGACACCGGCGAAGAAGGTGATCTCCTCGGTGCTCATCAGCCGGACCACCTCGTCCGCGTCGAAGCGCGGCACCAGGTGCAGGGTCGCGGCCGTCGAGAAGCCGGTGTGCATCTGGACGGTGGAGCCGAAGGTGTGGAACAGCGGCAGGCACAGGACGTGGCTGTCCGTGGCCGGCGTGCTCCGGAACGTCCGGTTGCAGGCCAGCACGTTCATCACCGTGTTGGCGTGGGAGAGTTCGGCGCCCTTGGGCTGACCCGTGGTGCCCGAGGTGTAGAGGATGATCGCGGTGTCGGTCGCCTCGGTGGCCACCGGGTCGAACACCGGGGACGCCCCGGCGAGCGCCGCGCCCAGGGTCTGCGCCCCGGCGATCGGCGAGGGGGCGGCCGGATCGGCGGTGATCAGGAAGAAGGTCTCGCAGCTCCCGACCTCGTCGAAGGCCTTCCGGCCCTCCTCGCCGATGGCCAGGTCCCGCGTCCCCTCGAAGCAGAAGTAGGCCTTCACCTCGGCGTCGCGCAGGTGGTAGGCCACCTCGCGCGACTTCAGCAGGATGTTCAGCGGGACGACGACCCCGCCGGCCTTGAGGATGCCGTAGTAGACGACCGGGAACTGCGGCAGGTTCGGGCAGCTCAGCGCCACCCGGTCACCGGGCCGGATCCCGCGCTCCACCAGCAGGTTGGCGACCCGGTTCGCGGCGGCGTCGACCTGGGCGTAGGTCAGCCGCGTCGGGCCGAGCACCACCGCGTCGCGGTCCGGGTGGGTACGGGCGGAGTCCTCCAACAGGACCGACAGGTTCAGCATGGCACCTTCCGAAGGCGTGGATCCGGACCGGGCGGGGACGGCATCGCGTCATCATCGTCCGCGAGGCGGATCACCGCCAGTACCCGGACGGGCCCGGCGCACGGCGCGGCGGGGCCCGCGGATCCGGTCGCCGGCCGGTCCTCGGCAGGTCAGCAGCCGTACCCGGGCAGGCCCCGGGCAGGTCGGGGCGCTCCGAGGGCTTCCCGTTTCCGCACCGGTGCCGGAGGATCCCCGCATGACCCATGATCAGACCGACGGTGCGTCCTCGGCCGATGCGGCCGCCCGCTACCTGGAAGCACTCCGCGAACGCCTGGCCGCCGACGGCTGCCGCATCAACGGGACCGGCCGGCCCGGCCACCGGGTGGTGATCGGCAGCAGGTCGGACCGCAAGGCGCGCTGGTTCGCCACCAAGGTCGAACTGTTCGTCCTCGCCGCCGCCGTCCCCGAGGTCGACGGCGCCTCGCTGGCCGAGTTCACCGGCTGGGCGCTGGGCTACGCGAAGGACCTCCGGAGCGGCCTGGCCGGCGTCCGCAACGCGGCGATGGTCCTGCCCGCCCTGATCAGCGACCGGGTCCACCCGTCCGCGGTGCAGTGGGCCGCCGCGGACGGACGGGTGCTCGGCACCGATCTGATCGCCCGGCCGGTCGTGGTGGAGACGGCGGCGACGGGGCCCGCCCGGACGACCGTGTACCGGGGGCGGGCCGCGTGGGGCGGGATGTTCACCTCACACGTCCTGACGAAGGCCTCGCTGTACTTCCCCTGAGCCCGCGCGCCGGGCCGGCACGCGGGCGTGCGGACTCCCGGTCCGCACACCGGACCTCCACCCGACGATCACGCCCTTGTGGAATCCTCCATGCGGTGCCACCCTCGTCCCTGTGACTGCGACGGTTTCCGAAGCGGCGAACTCCGGTTCCGGATCCGCTGATTGGTGGCTGCCCGGGGTGCCGGAGCAGGACCGGGTCCGGACGGCCGCACCGGCCTGGGCGGTGTTCGTCGAGCAGGCGCTGAACACGGCACCGGCACCGGTCGTGCCGGCCGGGGACCTGCCGGGCCTCACCGGCTTCCGGACCGTCGTGTCACCGCTGGCCCTGGCGGCCGCCACCCGCCTGCCGGCGGACCTGCCCCCGGCCGTGGTCGATCTGCCCGCCGTGCGGGCGGAGTTCGTCGCCGGGCTCACCGACACGCTGGCCCGGCAGGCCGCCCGAACGCTCGTCCTGGAACTCAACGTGGCCAGGGTGACCGGGGCTTCGGCGGGTGCCACCCCGGCCGAGCGCTTCCGCAACTTCGTCCTGCGGACGGCGACGCGGGAAGGGCTGCTCACGCTGTTCCGCGAATACCCGGTGCTGGCGGGGATCCTGGGCCGGACCTGCCTGGCCGCCGCCGACGCCTTCGCCGAACTGCTGGCCCGCTTCGCCGCGGACCGCCCGGCCCTGGCCGCCCCCCTGCTCCGCGACGCCGCTCCCGGACCGCTGGTGGCGGTCCGGCGCGGGGCCGGGGACGGACACCGGGGCGGCCGCGCCGTCGCGCTGCTGCGCTTCGCCGGTGGCGCGCGACTGGTGTACCGGCCCAGACCGACCGCCGTCCACCGGCACGTCGGCGCCGTCGTCGACTGGTTCAACGCGCAGCCCGGTACGCCCGGCCTGCGGACCCCTGCCCTGCTCGAACGGCCGGGGTACGGCTGGCTGGAGTTCATCGAGCGGCGTGCCTGCGCGGAACCCGCCGAGGTGGAGCGGTTCTACGTCCGCCAAGGCGCCTGGCTCGCCCTGCTGCACGCCCTGGACGGCACCGACCAGCACGCGGGGAACCTGATCGCCTGCGGGGAGCACCCGGTGCCGGTCGACCTGGAGACCCTCTTCCACCCGCCCGCCCCGGCCGACCCCGAGCTGCCCGACGACGATCCGCACCGCGCCGACCCGGCGGCACTCGCGCTGCAGGCCTCGGTGCACCGCACCGGCCTGCTGCCGCGGCTGGTCCTCGGCGACGTCCGGGCCCTGGACGCCTCCGGCCTCGGCGGCGACGCCGGCGCGGGCTCGCCGAGCGACGCGGTGCGGTGGGCGGCGGCCGGAACCGACGAGATGCGGCTGGTGCGCGGGGCGGCCGAGTTCACCGGCGCGGAGAACCGCCCCAGACTCGGCGGCACCGACACCGACCCCGCCGA
This sequence comes from Kitasatospora sp. NPDC059599, assembly GCF_042735125.1. NCBI lineage: Bacteria > Bacillati > Actinomycetota > Actinomycetes > Kitasatosporales > Streptomycetaceae > Kitasatospora > Kitasatospora sp. NPDC059599. The sequence continues at coordinate 5,291 of NZ_JBHWCL010000037.1, forward strand.
CCACCTGGACGCCCTGCTGGCGGGCTTCCGCGCGGGCCGCCGCGCGCTCGCCGCCGGCCGCGCCGACCTCACCGGCCCGGCCGGACTGCTGAGCGCCTTCACGGACGACGAGGTGCGGGTCGTGGTGCGCGCCACCGAGGAGTACGCGACCCTGCTCGACGAGTCGACCCACCCCGACGTGCTGCGCGACGCGGAGCACCGGGAGGCCCTGCTGCGGACCCTGGGCACGGGCGAGTCCGCCCGCCCGGGAACGGCCCGGCTGCTCGACGAGGAGATCGCCGAACTGCGCGACGGCGACGTGCCGTTGTTCACCACCCGCCCGGGCCGGACCGAGCTGTGCAGCGGCCGGGGCGAGCGCTTCCTCGACGCCCTGGAGCGCCCCGGCCTCGACCGGGTGACGGAACGGCTCGCGGCGCCGGGCGCGGCCGACCCGGCCGGGCAGGAGTGGATCGTCCGGGCGGCGATGGCGGCCCGGTCCACCCGCCCCGCCCATACGCCCGGCGGACCGCAGCCACCCGGCGCACCACGGCGGTCCGGCGGACCGCAGCCACCCGGCGCACCACGGCGGTCCGGCGGACCTCAACCACCCGGCGCAGCACGGCGGTCCGGCCGGCCGTGCCCGTCCGACGGGCCACCGGAGGAACCGTCCGACGTTCCCGCACCGGACCCCGCGCGGCTGCTCGCCGCCGCCCGGGTCCTCGGCGACCGGCTGGTCGACGGCGCCCACCGGTCGGCGGAGCGGGCGAACTGGCTCGGGCTCGACCTGATCGCCGACCGGTACTGGCGACTCGCACCCGCCGGCGCCGACCTCGGCGGCGGCTACCCCGGACCGGCCCTGTTCCTCGCCCGGCTCGCCTCGCTCACCGGCGAAGCCCGCTACGCCGACGTGGCCCGCCGCGCGCTGCAGCCGGTGCCGGCGCTGCTGGAGCGGCTGGCGGCCCGGCCGGCGGACCTGCCGCTGGTCGGCTCGGGAGCCTGGGCCGGGCTGGGCGGACTCACCTGGGCCCTGGCGCAGCTGGCCGCCCTGCTGGACGACCGCGAGCTGCTCGACCTGGTCGAGCCGGCCGTCCGGCTCACCGCGGCCGCCGCCGAGGCGGAGGAGCCGGCCGGTCTGGCCGACGGCACGGCCGGCGGGCTCGCGACCCTGCTCGCGGTGCACCGGGCCACCGGCAGCACGGCGGCGTGGACGGGCGCGCGGCTCTGCGCGGCGCGCCTCCACGACCTGTTCGACGGGCCCGACGGACTCGACGACCCCCGAGGCACCGAAGGCACCGAAGGCACCGGAGACACCGGCTCACGCGGCGGGTTCGACCGGTCGCCGCCCACCGGGCCGGGCCTGGCCGCCGGGCCGGGCCTGGCCGCCGGGTCGGCCGGGGTCGGCTGGGCACTGCTGGCGTTCGCCCGGGCGGCCGGCGACGACGGCCACCGGCGTGCGGGCCTGGCCGCGCTGCGCTCGTCCACCCGGGCTCCGGCGCTCGGCGCCTCCTGGTGCGAGGGCGCGCCCGGCATCGCGCTCGCGCTGGTCGACAGCGGGGCCGCGACGGCCGACCCGGCGCTCGCCGACTGGGCCGGCTCCGCCGTGCGGGCGGCCGTGGCGGCCGGTCCGCGGCCCGACCACAGCCTGTGCCACGGCGAGACAGGGGTGCTGGAGCTGCTGGGCCGGGCTCCCGGCGCGGCCGCCCGCCGGGCGTGGGCCGGCCGTTCGGCGGCCCTGGTGGACGCGCTCGCGCGCACCGGGCCGGTCTGTGGCACCCCCGGCGGCCTCGTGGTCCCGGGCCTGCTCTTCGGCCTGGCCGGGATCGGCAACGGACTGCTGCGGCTCGGCTTCGCCGACCGTACGGCCCCGGTGCTGCCACCGGTCGGTGCCGAGCACGACGCGGCCGCCCGCACGGGCGCCGTGATCCGCGAATAGGGAAAGGGCGAACGCCGTGAACCGAACCGACACCCTGGCAAGACCGCTCGTCGACACCACGCCCGCCGCGGGCGGACCGGCCGTCGGGCAGTCCGCCGGAACGCCCGCGCCGGAGGCGGTCCGCCGGTGGAAGCGGTCCGACGGGCACGAGGACGTGGCCGCCGACCACCCGGCCGGCGGGATCAGGCTCCACCCGGGCAGCGGGCTCGCCCGCCGCTCCGCGCTGCTGGGCGGCGGCGAGGGCCGGCTCCTGGAGACCGGGGACCCCTGGACGACGATGAGCTACCACGAGGAGTAGCCCGGGCCCGGGCGTTCACCACCCCGGGGCCGGCCCGATCCGGGAGGACGGTCCGGTCGATCGGGGCGGTGAATGCCCGATTCCGCTCTACCGGAGCCCGCGGCCAGCCAATAACCTGCCGCCCATGCCCACCACATCACCGGTGACCGTCGGCCGGGCGGCCGAGACCTCCCTGCTCCGAAGAGCCCTGACCCGCCTTCAGGACGGCGTCGGGTGTTCGGTGTTCCTGGTCGGCGAAGGCGGCATCGGCAAGTCCCGGCTGGTCGACGACTGCGCCGACCGGGCCCTCGCGGCCGGACTGCCGGTGCTGCGCGGGCGCAGCAGCACGACCGGGGCGGACACGCCGTTCCGCCCGCTGGTCGAGGCGCTCTACTCGTGCTTCCACGCCGGCGGGCCGCCCGGGGACCCGGAGCTGATCCCCTACCGGCCGGCCCTGGCCAGGGTGGTTCCCGAGTGGCGGTCCGCGGCGGTGCCCGGTCACGCCGAGAGCGTGGTGGAGCTCGCCGAGGCGCTGCTGCGCCTGCTCGCGGTCGTCGGCCGGGTGTCCGGCCCCGTGCCGGACGGCGGGTCGGACGGCAGGTCGGACAGCACGTCGGGCGGCGCGTCGGACGGTGGGCCCGGTCCGGGCTCCGGCCGCGCGCCGGGCTGCGTGCTGGCCCTGGAGGACCTGCACGACGCGGACGCCGAGACCGTCGGCGTGCTGGAGTACCTGGTCGACCACCTCGACCGGGTGCCGGTGCTGCTGGTCGCGACCCTGCGGCCGGAGTCCGGCGACGCGCTGGACCTGGTGCGCGCGGCCGAGCGGCGCCGGGTCGCGTCGGTCGCCTCGCTGCCGCCACTGACCACCGCCGAGGTCGGAGCGCTGACCGCGGGCTGCCTGGGCGTGCCGGTCGGCGCGGTGCCGCCCGCCCTGGTCGGGTGGCTGGGCGGGCGCAGCGGCGGGAACCCGTACCTGGCCGAGGAGTTGCTGGCCGAGCTGGTCGGCTCGGACACCCTGCGCCAGGACGGCGACCGCTGGCGGGTGACCGGCGACCTCGCCGCGACCGTGCCGGCCAGCGTGGTCCACGGCTGCGGCCACCGTCTCGGCCGACTGGCCACGCCCGTCCGGGAGTTGCTGCTGCTGGCGGCGACCCTCGGTCCCCGGTTCTCCGCCGACACCCTCCAGCTCGTCACCGGCGACGACGACCCGCGCCTGTTCGCCCACCTGCGCGCCGCCGCCGAGGCGGGCTTCATCGCGCCCGACCCCGGCACGCCCGAGGGGTACGGCTTCCGCCACGCCATCGCCGCGCAGGCGGTGCTGGAGAGCGTCGCCCCGGCGGAGCGGGCCGCGCTCGCCCGCCGGGCCGCCTCCGCGCTGCGCAAGGCCGGTCCGCCCTACTCGGTCGACCAGGGTCAGCTGGTCGCCCAGCTGCTCGTCACGGCCGGCGACCACCCCGGTGCGGCGCTGCTCTACGCCGAGGCGGGCCGGCGGGCGCTGGCCGACGGCGCCTCCGCGTCGGCCGTCCGGCTCCTGGAGCGGGCCTCGGAGCTGGCGGCGCCGGCGGACCGGACGGCCGTCACCGAGTCGCTGGGGTACGCGCTGGTCGAGGCCGGCCGGCTGGACCACGCCCTCGCCCTGGCCGACGCCCTGCCGACGGGCTGCGCGGCGGCGCTGAGCCCCGAGCGCGAGGTCGCCCTGCGCACCCGGCTGGCCTGGGCGGCCGTGGTGGCCGAGCGGGGCTCCGACACCGTCGCCCAGGTCGCGGCGGCCCGGGCGCTGCTGGGCGACGGGGCGCCGCCGGAGCAGACCGCCGCGCTGGCCGTGGTCGAGGGCCACCTGGCGCTGCTGCCCGGCCGGCAGGACCGGGTGGACGACGCCGAGCGGATCGCGCGGGAGACGGCCGAGGCGGCGGAGCGCACCGGGCCGCCCGTCCTGGCCTGCCAGGCGCTGCAGCTGCTCGCCCTGCTCGCGCGAGAGCGCGGCTTCGACGCGGCCGACGCGTGCCTGGAGCGGATGCTGGCCGTCGCCGAGACCCACGGCCTGCCCACCTGGCGGTTCGAGGCGCTGCTCCGGCTGGGCGCCAACGCCTTCCTGCGCACCGGCGACGCCCGCCGGCTGGAGCAGGCCGGGGAGGCCGCCCGGGAGCTGGGCTCGATCGCGCGCACCCAGCACACGGAGAGCCTGCTGGCGATGAACGCGGTGCTGCGCGGCGACCCGGTGACGGCCGGGGCGATCGTCGAGCGGTGGCTGGACACCAGCCTGCGGATGGGCAACCTGGCCACCCACCGCTACCTGCGGCTGACCTCGGCGACGCTCGCCGCCCACCGCGGCCGCCGCCGGGAGATGGAGCGCGAGCTGGAGCTGTTCCGGCAGGCCGGCGGCATGGGGTCGGTGCTGACCCCGGTGGCGCTCGGGCTGTGCCGGGCGGTCTGCGCGCTGCTGGAGGAGGACCGGGCGGGCGCCGAGGCCGAACTCGCCGCCACCGCCGAGTGGGAGGCCCGGCACCCGAACGTCTTCTACCTGTCCGGCCGGTACGGCCTGGATCCGCTGCTCGCCGTGCTGGCCGGCCGGGCGGGGTGGGAGGAGTACGCGGCCCTGGCCGCCGCCCCGGGTGCGGAACTGGCGTGGAACGGCCGCTTCCTGTGCCTGGCCCGGGCGGTGCTGCTCGGCCGGAGCGGCCGGGGCGAGGAGGCGGCCGCGCTGGTCGAGGACCTCGCGCCGGGCGCCGACCTCTTCCCGACCGCCCACCGGCTGGGCCTGCGGCTGGTCTCCGAGGCCGCGCTGGCCGACGGCTGGGGCGACCCGGTGAGCTGGCTGCGGAGCGCCGAGGAGTACTTCCACGGCCTGGACGTCCCGTCCGTCGCGGGTGCCTGCCGGGCGCTGCTCCGGCAGGCCGGCGCGAGCGTCGGGCAGCGCCGCATCGGACGGGAGCGGATCCCCGCCGCGCTGCGGGAGCGGGGGGTCACCCCGCGCGAGTACGAGGTGCTGGCGCTGCTCGTGGACCGGCCCGGCAACCAGGACCTCGCCCGGCGGCTGTCGATCTCGCCCCGCACGGTGGAGAAGCACCTGGCGAGCCTGGTCCAGAAGACCGGGACGCCGGACCGGGCGGCGCTCTGCCGGCTGGCGGCGGAGCTCGCCCCGGACCGCCGCCGGCCGTGACCGGCGGCGCGCGGCCCGGTGACCGTCGCGCCGCCCCCGGCCCGGTGACCCTCGCACGGCACCGTGACCGCCGCCCTCGGCCCGGCCTGCTCAGCCGTTCCCGCCCGTGCACCACTCCAGGACGGCCCGGGCGCTGTGGTACTTGTTCTCGGCCTGCCGGAAGGCCAGGCTGCGCGGGCCGTCGAGCACCTCGGCGGTGACCTCCTCCCCCCGGTGGGCGGGCAGGTCGTGCAGGAAGACCGGGGCGCGGCTCGCGGCCAGGACGGCGTCGTCGACCCGGAAGGGCTCGAACACCGAGCGCCAGTCCGGGTCGGGCTTGCTGGTGCCGGTGGTCTGCCAGCGGGTGGTGTAGACGACGTCGACCTCGGGCAGGTCGGCCATGTCGTGCCGCTGCTCGACCCGGCCGCCCCGGCGGGCGGCCTCGGCGGTCGCCGGTTCCACGTAGCGGGGGTGGACGCCGTAGCCGGGCGGGGTGCGCAGGTGGAGTTCGGTGCCGGGGTAGCGGGACAGGGCGAGGGTCAGCGCGGAGGCGGTGTTGTTGCCCTCGCCCGCGTAGAGCACGCGCAGCCCGTCGACCCGGCCGAAGTGGCCCTGCAGGGTGGTGAGGTCGGCGAGCGCCTGGGTCGGGTGCTCCTCGGCGCTCATCGCGTTGATCACCGCCATCCGCCGCTGGTCGGCCATCGCCCGCATCTCCGCCTCGGGGCCGGACGTCCGGGCGACGAGGACGTCGAGCATCCCGGACAGCACCCGGGCGGTGTCCTCGACGGTCTCGCCGGTGTTCTCCTGGAGGTCGTCGGGGCCGTAGCCGATGATCCGGCCGCCGAGCCTGAGGGCGCCGGCCGAGAAGGCCGTCCTGGTCCTGGTCGAGGTCCTGCGGAAGAGGATGCCGACCACGCGGTCGTGCAGCGGGCGCGCGTCCTCGGCCTTGCCGGCGGCGAACTCGGCGCCCCGGCGGACCAGTTCGTACAGCTCGGCGTCGGTGAGGTCGTCGATCGAGATCAGGTGCCGGCGGCCGGTCGCGGCGCTCATCCGGCCACCACCGCGTCGAGCACGACCGCGAGGCCGCGCTCCAGCCCGGCCCGGTCGATCACCAGCGGCGGGAGCAGCTTCACCACCTCGTCGTGGCGGCCCGCGAGTTCGACGATCAGCCCGTGCTCGAAGCAGTACCGCTGGACGCGCTCCGCCCGCTCGGGGCCGCCGGCCCGTCCGAGGTCGAGGCCGAGCACCATGCCCCGGCCGCGCGCCGTGACGCCGGGCACCTTGGCGGCGACGGTCTCGCCGAACTCGCGCAGCCGCTCGGCGGAGTCGGCCAGCGCGTCGTGGAACTCCGGGCGCTCCCAGTAGTCCCAGGCCGCCGTGGCCGCGACGAAGGCGAGCTGGTTGCCGCGGAAGGTCCCGGTGTGCTCGCCCGGCTCCCAGCAGTCGAGGTCGCGCCGCAGCAGCACCAGGGAGAGCGGCAGGCCGTACCCGCCGATCGACTTGGAGAGGGTGATCAGGTCCGGGACGATGCCGGACGGCTCGAAGGCGAAGAAGGTGCCGGTCCGTCCGCAGCCGGACTGGATCTCGTCGGCGATCAGCAGGATCCCGTGCCGGTCCGTCAGTTCCCGCAGCCGGCGCAGCCAGTGCGCCGAGGCCGGGTAGACGCCGCCCTCCATCTGGAGCGGCTCGACGATCACGGCCGCCGGGAGGTCCGTTCCGGAGGACGGGTCGGCGAGCAGCCGCTCCAGGTAGTCGATCGAGTCGAACGCGCCGTGCGGGCCGTCCTCGTACGGGACGAAGGTGACGTCCTGGGCGGGGACGCCGCCGGCCCGCCGGGCCCGCCGGCTGCCGGTGACCGCCAGCGAGCCCTGCGACATGCCGTGGAAGCCGCCGGTGAAGGCGACCAGCCCGCGGCGCCCGGTGGCCTTGCGGGCCAGTTTGAGGGCGGCCTCCACCGCGTCGGTACCGGTCGGCCCGGTGAACTGGACCTTGTGGTCGAGGCCGCGCGGGCGCAGCAGCACCTCGTCCATCCGGGCCAGGAACTCCCGCTTGGCGACGGTGAACATGTCCAGGCCGTGGCTGACGCCGTCGGCGGCGAGGTAGGCGGTCAGCCGGTCCTTGACGTGGTCGGGGTTGTGGCCGTAGTTGAGGGCGCCGGCGCCGCAGAAGAAGTCCAGGAAGGCCCGGCCGTCCTCGGCGTACAGCTCCGCGCCCTTGGCCCGTTCGAAGACGACCGGGAACTTCCGGCAGTAGAGCCGGACATCGGCCTCCATGGTCTCGAAGAGCGCGTGGTCGCCGGGGGCCGGAAGCCCTCCGGGCCCGGCTTGCACGGTCCGTTCGACGGTCATTCCTGGTCCTTTCCGACGCGTCGGGGTCCGGCCAGCCTCCCCGTCGGGCGCGCGCCCGCAGTAGAGAAGGACGAGCAGTCCTGCGGGCAGCGGGGCTGCCGGATTCTCGGCCGCTTCTTCCCTGACGCACCCGGCCCGCGCCGGGCGAGTCTTCCTGTCGCGGCGCCGGCAGGACGGCGCCGGCCCTGGAGAGGAGAGCGGAATGGCTGACGAGAGCACCGACCCGCGCACGTACCTGGTGGTCCGCAACGACGAGGAGCAGTACTCGATCTGGCTGGCGGACCGGGAGCTTCCGCTGGGCTGGCACCGCGAGGGCAAGGAGGGCGCCAAGCAGGAGTGCCTGGACCACATCGACAGCGTCTGGACGGACATGCGTCCGCTGAGCCTGCGTCGGCGCATGGAGCAGGAGACCCGGCCGGCATGAGCACCGTGGCTGGCCGCGCCGACGCACCGCTGCCCGACCGGTGCGTGCACGAGTGGTTCGCGGGACGGGTGTCGGGCACGCCGGACGCGACCGCCCTGGAGTTCGCCGACCGGCGGTTGAGCTACGCCGAACTGGACGCCGGGGCGAACCGGTTGGCCCATCTGCTGCGGGCCCGCGGCGTCCGGCCGGACGTGCCGGTCGCGGTGTGCGCCCGGCGCAGCCCGGAGGTGGTGACCGCGCTGCTGGCCGTGCTCAAGGCGGGCGGCCACTACCTGCCGCTGGATCCGGAGTACCCGGCCGAGCGGCTCGCCTTCATGGTCGCCGACTCCGGTGCCCGGCTGCTGCTGGTCGAGCCGGAGCTCGCCGACCGGTTCGCCGCCACCGGCCTGGAGCCGGTGGCGATCGAGCCGCAGTGGTCGGCCGCGGCGGGCCTGCCCGCGACGGCTCCCCCCTCGGCGGCCCGACCGGACGACCTGGCCTACGTGATGTACACCTCGGGCTCCACCGGCCGCCCGAAGGGCGTCGCGGTCACCCACCGCAACATCATGCGCCTGGTGCACGAGGCCGACTACGCGGACCTCGACCCGGGGCAGGTGGTGCTGATGCTCGCCCCGCTGTCCTTCGACCTGTCGACCTTCGAGGTGTGGGGCGCGCTGTGCAACGGCGGGCGCCTGGCCGTGCTGCCGCCGGGGACCCCGACGGCGGCGTCGGTCGAGCGGGCGGTGCGCCGGCACGGCGTCACCGTGGCCCTGCTGAGCACCGGCCTGTTCCAGCACGTCGTGCGCACCCGGCCCGGCGCGCTGGCGACGGTGCGCCAGGTGCTGGTGGCCGGGGACGTGGCGCCGCCGGCCGAGGTGCGGATGCTGGTGGAGCAGGGCGTGGAGGTGGTCAACGGCTACGGGCCGACCGAGTGCACCACGTTCTGCTGCGCGCGGCGCGGCGTCACCCTGGACGAGACCCGGGGCAGCATCCCGATCGGCCGGGCGATCACCCGGACCACCACGTACGTGGTGGACGAGGACGGCGTCACGCCCGTGCCGGACGGCGAACCCGGCGAACTGCTGGTCGGCGGGCCGGGGGTGGCCCGCGGCTACCTCGGGCGCCCGGCGCTCACCGCCGAGCGGTTCGTCCCCGACCCGTACGGGACGGTGCCCGGCGCCCGGCTCTACCGTACCGGGGACCTCGTCACCCGGGACCGGGACGGCGTGCTGCACTTCCACGGGCGGCGCGACCAGCAGGTCAAGATCAACGGTCACCGGGTGGAACTCGGCGAGGTCGAGGCCGCGTTGAGCAACCACCCGCAGATCCGGGCGGCCGTGGCCGCGGTGCGGCCGACCCCGGCCGGGGACAAGCAGCTGGTCGGCTACGTGGTGTCGGACACGCTCGACCGGCCGGGCCCGCCGCTGCGGGAGTACCTGCGGGAGCGGCTGCCGGAGTACCTCGTCCCGACCGCGTGGGTCCGGCTCGCCGAACTCCCGCTGAACCCCAACGGCAAGGTGGACCGGACCGCGCTCCCCACCCCCGGGGCCGACCCGGCGGACGCCCCGGCCGCCGCCCCGCGCACGCCGGTCGAACAGGCCGTCGTCGAGGTCTGGGCCGACCTGCTCGCGGTCGCCGCGATCGGCGTGCACGACGACTTCTTCGAACTCGGCGGGCACTCGCTGCTGGCCACCGAGGTCATCGCCCTGCTCGGCGAGCGCTTCCCCGTCGAGCTGCCGGTGAGCGCGGTGTTCGACGCGCCGACCCCGGCGCTGCTCGCCGAACGGGTGCACCAGGCGCTCGCCGAGCGGGTCGCGCAACTATCCGATGCAGAGGTGGAGTCGATGTTGTCGCAGGTGCGTGAGCCATGAACAGTCCGCTGACCGAACCCTCCCCGGCCGAGCCGACGGGCCCGCCGGGTCCGGGGCACCCGGCAGGTGCGCCGGCCTCGGCGGCACCGGCAGGTGCGCCGGCTTCGGCCGACGCGGCCGAGCGACGGCGGGCGCTGCTGGACAGCCTGCTGCGCGGATCGGCCCGGCCGGCCGGCTCCCCCGCCACCACCACCGCCTCGGTCTCCGCCGAGGCCGTCATCGCGCGGGTGCCGCGCGACCGGCCGCTCCCGCTGTCCTTCGCCCAGCAGCGGCTGTGGCTGCTGGACCGGCTGCGCCCCGGCACCGCCGAGTACGTGCTACCGGTCGGCTGGGAGCTGCGCGGCCCGCTGGACGTCACGGCGCTGCGCCGGGCGCTGGCCGAGGTGTCGGCCCGCCACGAGGTGCTGCGGACCCGCTACCTGGAGGTCGACGGCGAGCCGCGGCAGCTGCCGCTGGCCGAGGCCGCGCCGGAGTTCGAGCTGCTGGACCTCACCGCACTGCCCGCGGACCACGCGCAGGACCGGCTCGGCGCCCTGGTCGAAGGACTGGCCCGCACACCCTTCGACCTCGCGGTGGGCACACCGATGCGGGCCCGGCTGGTCCGCCTCGGCGACGACCACCACGTCCTGGTCCTGGCCTTCCACCACATCGCCTTCGACGGCTCCTCGACCGCCGTGCTCGCCGCCGAACTCGGCGCCCTCTACCCGGCGTTCGCCGAGGGCCGGCCGAGCCCGTCGGCACCCCCGGCCGTGCAGTACGCGGACTGGGCCCACTGGCAGCGGGAGGCCCACGCCGCCTCCGCGACCACCGACCGGCTCGACTACTGGCGGCGGAAGCTGGCCGGGTCCACCGCCCTGGAGCTGCCGGCCGACCTGCCCCGGCCGCCGGTCTTCGACCCGGCCGGCGCGATCCTGCCGTTCACCGTGCCGGCCGCGACGGTGAACGCCCTGACCGCCTGGGGGCGGACCCGCGGCGCGACCCCGTTCGTGCTGCTGCTGGCCGCCTTCAAGCTGCTGCTCGCCCGGCATGCCGGCCGGGACGACGTCACCGTCGGCGCCCCGGCGGCCGGACGCACCCGGCCGGAGACCCGGGACCTGCTCGGCTTCTTCGTCGACACCCTGGTGCTGCGCACCGACCTGTCCGGGGCCCCGACCTTCGAGGAGGCCGTCGGGCGCGTCCGGGAGACGGCCCTGGGCGCGTTCGCGCACCAGGACGTGCCGTTCGAGCGGCTGGTCGACGAGCTCGCCGCCGAACGCGACCTCTCCCGCAACCCGCTGTTCCAGGTGATGTTCGTGTACAACGGGGCGGGCGCCGGCACGGAGTTCGGCGGCGCCGGGCTGCGCGCCACCCCGTACGCCACGCCCTGGCACAGCGCCAAGTTCGACCTGACGCTGCACCTCACCGAACAGCCCGACGGCTCGCTGTCCGGCGTGGTCGAGTACGCCACCGCGCTGTTCACCCCGGAGCGCGCGGCGGTCCTGGCCGAGCACTTCACCGCACTGCTGGACACGGTCACCCGGGACCCGGGGGCGGTCGTGACCGGAGCCGCCCTGTTCTCGCCGGAGGAACGCGCCCGGCTGGAACGGTGGAACGAGACCGACGTGCGCCACCCCGAGGGCGAGGTCCTGCACCGGCTGGTCGACCGGCAGGCCGAGCGCACCCCGACGGCCGTCGCCGTGCGCTTCGAGGACGAGCACCTCGACTACCGCGAACTGTGCTCGCGCGCCGACGCGTTGGCCCGCCGGCTGCGGGCCCTCGGTGTCGGCCCGGAGAGCATCGTCGCCGTCTGCCTGAACCGGGGGCTGGAGCTGCCGGTGGCGCTGCTGGCCGTACTCAAGGCCGGCGGCGCCTACCTGCCGCTCGACCCCGGCTACCCCGCCGAGCGGCTGGGCCACATGCTCACGGACTCCGCCGCCCCGGTCGTGCTCACCACCGCCGAGCTGGCCGCCGCGTTGCCGCCGCACCGGGCCCGGGTGCTGCTGCCGGACGGCGGCCGGCCCGGCGCTCCCGCGGACGCCCAGGACGGCCCGGACAGCCCGGACAGCACGGACATCCCGGACGGCCCGGACGGCCCGTACAGCGCGGACGGCCCGGACGGCACGGACCCCGCGGTGGACCCGATGCACCCCGCCTACGTCATCTACACCTCCGGCTCGACCGGCCGCCCCAAGGGGGTGGTCACCACCCACCGGGGCATCGTGAACCGGCTGCGCTGGATGCAGGACGCCTACCGCCTCACCGAGGCCGACCGGGTGCTGCAGAAGACCCCGTACAGCTTCGACGTCTCCGTCTGGGAGCTGTTCTGGCCGCTGATCACCGGCGCGACCCTGGTGATGGCCCGGCCGGACGGCCACCGCGACCCGGCGTACCTGGCCCGGACCATCGCCGACCAGGGCGTCACCGCCCTGCACTTCGTGCCCGCGATGCTCCGCGCCTTCCTCGCCACCGTCCCCGCCGACGCCCCGGCCGGCACCCCGGAGGCCGCCCCCGGCACCCCCGCCGCCGGGCTGCGGCTCGTCCTGTGCAGCGGCGAGGCCCTGCCCGACGACCTGGCCGAGGCCTGCCACCGCCACGCCGTGACCGGCGGCGCCGAACTCCACAACCTGTACGGCCCGACCGAGGCCGCCATCGACGTCACCGCCGGCCCGTGCCGCCCCGGCGAGCGCGTCACCATCGGCACGGCGATCGCCAACACCCGCGTCCACGTCCTGGACGACGACCTCGCCCCGGTGCCCGTCGACGTCCCCGGCCGGCTGTGCCTGGCCGGCGTCCAGCTCGCCCGCGGCTACCTGAACCGCCCGGCCCTGACGGCCGAACGCTTCGTCCCCGACCCGGACCCGGGCAACCCCGGCGGACGGCTGTACCTGACCGGCGACCTCGCCCGGCGCAACCCCGACGGCACCCTCACCTACCAGGGCCGCGGCGACCACCAGGTGAAGCTGCACGGGCACCGGGTCGAGCTCGGCGAGATCGAGTCCGCGCTGCGCACCCACCCGCTGGTCGCCGACGCCGTCGCCGCGCTGTACGGCCCGCCCGGCGGCCTGCGGCTGGCGGTGCACGTCGTCCCGGCCGACCCCGCCGCCGCCCCGGCCCCCGCCGCGCTGCAGGACCACCTGCGGCGCTCGCTGCCCGAGCACATGGTCCCCACCGCCTGGACCAGCCTGGTCCGGCTGCCCGTGACACCGAACGGCAAGCTCGACCGGGCGGCCCTGCCCGATCCGGTGCCGCAGGCCGCCACCGGGTACGTCCCCCCGCGCACGCCCGTCGAGCAGGTGATCGCCCGGGCGTGGGGCACGGCCCTGGAACTGGACCGCGTCGGCGTGCACGACACCTTCTTCGACCTCGGCGGCGACTCCATCCGCGCCATCCGCGCCGTCGGCCGGCTGCGCGAGCAGGGCCTCGACGTCTCCGTCCAGGACGTCTTCCGGCACCGGAGCGTGGCCCGGCTCGCCGAGGCCGTCGCCCCGCGCGGCGCGAGCCGCCCGGCCGCCGCCACCGCGCCCTTCGACCTGCTCGACCCGGCCGACCGCGACGCGCTGCCGGACGGCCTGACGGACGCGTACCCGTTGTCCCAGGTGCAGGCCGGGATGGCGTACGAGATGCTGGCCGGCGCGGCCCGCGGCATGTACGTCAACGTCCTGAGCTACCCGGTGCGCGAGGACGACGGGTTCTCCGCCACCGCGCTGCGCGCCGCGGCCGACCTGCTGGCCGCGCGGCACGAGATCCTGCGGACCTCCGTCGACCTGTCCGGCTACGGCGAGCCGCTCCAGCTGGTGCACGCGCAGGCGGGCGTCCCGGTGGCCGTCCACGACCTGCGCGGGCTCACCCCCGAGCGGGTCCGGGCCGAACTGGCCGCCGCCACGGCGCGCGAGCAGTCCACCGCCTTCGACCTGGCCGCGCCGCCACTGCTGCGGCTGGTCGCGCACCGGCTGGACGACCGGCAGTGGCGGCTGACCGTCGTCTACGCGCACGCCATCCTCGACGGCTGGAGCCAGAACTCCCTGGTGCCCGAACTGCTCGGCTACTACCGGGCGCTGCGCGACGGCCGCGACCCCGCGCCGCCGGCCCCGCCGGCCACCCGGTTCGCCGACACGATCGCGCTGGAGCGCCGCTCCCTGGCGTCGGCCGAGGACCGGGAGTTCTGGCGCGGGCGGGTGGCGCGGCACGCCCCGTGGCGCCTGCCCGAGGGCTGGTCGGCCCCGGAGCGGCACCGCGCCGACGACGCGGACGGCGCCGTCCACCGGGTCGCCCGGGTGGGCTTCGCGGACCTCCTCCCGGGCCTGCGCGCGCTGGCCACCGAGGCCGGGGTCCCGCTGAAGAGCGTGCTGTTCGCCGCCCACCTGACCGTGCTGGGCCTGTTCGGCGGCGGCACCGACGGCCCGGCCGCGTTCACCTCCGGGCTGGTCTGCAACGCCCGCCCCGAGACCGCCGACGGCGACCGGGTGCGCGGCATGTTCCTCAACACCGTGCCGTTCCCGGTGGTCCTGAACGCGGCCGGCTGGCCCGACCTGGCGCGGTCCGTCTTCGCCGAGGAGACCGCGCTCTGGCCGCACCGGCACCACCCGCTGCCCGCGATGCAGCGCGCCTGGGGCCAGGACACGCCGCTGGTGGACGTGTTCTTCAACCACACCGACATGCACGTCCTGGCGGACGAGGGCATCGAGCCGGACGACGTCGAGGACCGGACCCCGAACGAGTTCGGCCTCTCGGTGTCCACCGAGCCCGGCGCACTCGTCCTGGAGGCGGCCGCGGACCGGATCGGCGCCGGGGAGCTGGCGCTGCTCGCCCGGACCTACCGCCACGTGCTGGCCGGGCTGGTGGCCGACCCGACGGCGGATCCGCGGGCCGTCACGCTCCCCCCGGCCGACCGCAGCGCCCTCCTCCCGGCCGGTCCGGCCGTCACCGGGACCCAGGACGGCCCGACGGTCCTCGACCTGTTCCACCGCCAGGCCGACCGCACGCCCGACGCGGTCGCGCTGGTCTGCGGCGCGGAGCGGATCGACTACGCCGGCCTGCGCTCGCGCGCCAACCGGCTGGCCCACCACCTGCGGGCGCTGGGCGTCGGCCCGGGCACCGTGGTCGGCCTGCTCCTGGACCGCGGCCCCGACCTGCTGACGGCCGTACTGGGCGTGCTCGGTTCCGGCGCGGCCTACCTGCCGGTCGACCCCGCGCTGCCCGAGGACCGGATCCGCTACCTGTTCGACGACTGCGCCAGTCCGGTGGTCGTCACCGACACCGCGCGCTCCGCCCGGCTCGCCGGGGACGGCCGGGCCGGCGGCCGCCGGCTGGTGCTGACCGACGCCCACCGGGCGGAGATCGCCGCCCGCCCCGACACCGCGCCCGCGCTCCCCGCCGACCCGGCGGCGCTGGCCTACGTCATCCACACCTCCGGCTCCACCGGCCGGCCCAAGGGCGTCATGGTGACCCACGGCGGCCTCGCGGGCTTCCTGACCGCCATGGCGGACCAGGTGCCGCTGCGGCCCGGCACGGCCGTGGCCGCGCTGACCACGGTCTCCTTCGACCCCTCCGTCCTGGAGCTATACCTCCCGCTGCTCGCCGGCGCCACCGTGGTGCTGGCCGACACCGAGGAGGCCAGGGACCCGCTGCGGATGGCCGAACTGCTCGACCGGACCGGCCCGGCCGTCGTCCAGGCCACCCCGGTCACCCTGCGGATGCTGCTGGACGGCGGCTGGAGCGCCCCCGCCGGCCTGCTGGTGCTCAGCGGCGGCGAACGGCTCCCGGCCGACCTCCTCGGCCGGCTCACCGCCGGCGGCGCCCGGGTCCGGGACCTCTACGGCCCCACCGAGACCACCGTCTGGGCCACCGTCACCCGGCCGGCGGCGGAGCCCGGCGAACCCCGCTGGTCCGTCCTCGCCAACACCCGGCTGTACGTCCTGGACGGCCGCCTCGAACCGGCCCCGGACGGCGTGGTGGGCGAGATCCACCTGGGCGGCTCGGGCCTGGCCCGGGGCTACCTCGGACGGCCCGGCACCACCGCCGGCGCCTTCGTCCCCGACCCGTACGGCGCCACCCCCGGCGCCCGGATGTACCGCACCGGCGACCTCGGCCGCAGACGACCGGACGGCAGTCTGGAACTCCTCGGCCGGGCCGACCACCAGGTGAAGATCCGCGGCCACCGGATCGAGCCCGGCGAGATCGAGGCGGCGCTGCTCGCCCGCCCGGAGGTGCGGGCGGCGGTGGTCCAGCCGGTGACCCTCCCGACCGGCGAGGTCGAACTGGTCGCCCACCTGGAGCCGGTGCCCGGCACCGTGGTGCCCGAGCACGGCGCGCTGCGCGACCACCTGCTGACGACCCTGCCCGACTACATGGTCCCGGCCGCCTTCGCGGTCCTCGACGCACTGCCCCTGACCCCCTCCGGCAAGGTCGACCGGCGCAACCTCCCGGGCGTCGGACTCGGCTCGGCGGAGAAGGAGTTCGTCGAACCGCGGGACGAGGCCGAGCGGGCCGTCGCGGCCGCCTGGCGCGAGATCCTCGGCCACGCCCGGATCGGCGTGCACGACAACTTCTTCACGCTCGGCGGGCACTCCGTCCTGGCCACCCGGATCGCCCTGCGCCTGCGCGAGTCGACCGGCCGGGACGTCCCGGTCCGGGCGGTCTTCGACCGCGCCACGGTGGCCGCGCTGGCCGCCGCGCTGCCCGGCTACCCGGAGGCCGCAGCGGTCGCCGCGCTGCCGCTGCTCGGGGCCCGGCGCGCCCGCCGGGGAGGTGCCCGGTGACCGCCACCCGACCCGGGCGACCCGAGGGGGACGAGCGGGAGCTGGTGGCCGACCAGCCCCTGCACCGCAACCGGGACTTCGTCCTGCTGTGGAGCGGATCGGCGCTGTCGATGCTGGGGTCGACGGCCGCCACGGTCGCCTACCCGCTGCTGGTCCTGGCCCTCACCGGCTCGGCCGCCGACGCGGGGTTCGCCGGGTTCACCGCCCTGCTGCCGCTGCTGCTCTTCCCGGTGCCGGCCGGGGCGCTGGTGGACCGGGTGGACCGCAAGCGCCTGATGATCTGGTGCGACGCCGTCCGGGGGGCCGGCGCGGTCAGCATCGTCCTCGCGCTGGCCCTCGACCGGCTGACCCTGACGCAGATCCTGCTGGTCGGCTTCGTCGAGGGCACCCTGACGGTCTGCCACGAGCTGGCCTCCCACGTCGCCGTGCCGCACCTGGTGCCCGGGCACCGGCTGTCCGAGGCGCTGGCGCGCAACGAGGCCCGCGAGCGGGCGGCGATCACCCTCGGCACCCCGCTGGGCGGCGCGCTCTTCGGACTGGCCCGGGCGCTGCCGTTCCTGCTGGACGCGATCAGCTACGCAGTGTCCGTGGTGACGCTCCTGATGATCCGCAAGGACTTCCAGGCCGCACCCGCCGCACCCGCCGCAGCTACCGCACCCGACGCAACCGACCCACCCGCCGCAGCCGACGGGACCGGGGGGAGCGCCGACACCGCCGGGCAGCAGCCGAAGCCGAAACCGCTCGCCGAACTCGCCGCCGGGTTCGCCTGGCTGTGGCACCAGCCGTTCCTGCGCGTCGCCGCCCTCGCCGTCGCCGGCAGCAACCTGCTCTTCCGGGCCCTGTTCCTGATCGTCGTGGTGCTCGCCGGGGAACGCGGCGCCTCGCCCACCGGGATCGGCGTCCTACTGGGGGTCGCGGGGGCGGGCGGCGTGCTCGGCTCCACCGCCGCCTCCTGGTGCCGCCGGCACCTGCCGCTGCGGGCCGTGGTGATCGGCGCCAACTGGGCCTGGGCGCTGCTGGCCGTCGGCCTGGTCCTCGCCGGGAACCTCTACCTGACCGGCGCGCTCTACGCGCTGATGTGGTTCGTCGGCCCGATCTGGAACGTCGCCGTCGCCACCCGGCAACTCTCCACCACCCCGGACCACCTGCAGGGGCGGGTCTCCGGCGCCGGCGGCGTGCTGTCCGGCGGAGCGCTGCCGCTCGGCTCGCTCGCCGGCGGCCTCCTGCTCCAGTGGTACGGCACCGGGACGGCCCTGACGGTGCTCGCCGTCTGGATGGTTCTGCTGGCCTGCGCGGTGACCCTCAGCAAGGCGGTCCGCCAGGCCCCGACCGGGCCCGACGACCACCCCGCGGCCGACCCGGCCCACCCCACCCGGACGGAACCGCCCACCGCCTAGGCCTGTCCGGCCCAGGGCGTCCGCCGCCCCACCCCGACGCGACCACGAGGAGTCCCACCATGACCCGTACCCCACCGACGTCCCCGCCCCGTCCGCTCGCCGCGCGCCCGGCGGGCGTGCCGGCCGGGGCCCCCGCCGGCGCCGGCCTCGACGCGGGCCCGGGCGTCCGGTGACCGCGCCCCCGTCCGGTGCCGCCGGCGGGATGCCCGCCGGTGTGCTGTCCACCGTCGGCGCCACTCCGCTGGTCGAGCTCACCCGGGTCTTCCCGGACAGCGCGTTCCGCACCTACGCGAAGCTGGAGTCGCACAACCCCGGCGGCAGCATCAAGGACCGCGCCGCGCTCAGCATGCTGGTCGACCGGATCCGCTCCGGCACGCTCACCCCCGGCAAGTCCGTGGTGGTGGAGTCGAGTTCCGGCAACCTCGGGATCGGCTTGGCCCAGGTGTGCCGGTACTTCGGACTGCGCTTCGTCTGCGTGGTGGACGCCCGGACCAACCAGCAGAACATCGCCGTGATGCGGGCCCTGGGCGCCGAGGTGGAGGTGGTGACCGAGCCCGACGCGGGCACCGGCGAGTACCTGCCGGTGCGGCTGCGCCGGGTGCGGGAGCTGGTCGCCGGCATCCCGTTCGCGTACTGCCCGGATCAGTACGCCAATCCGCTGAACGCCCGGGCGCACCGGCAGACCATGCGGGAGATCGTCGACGAGCTGAACGGCCGGGTCGACTACCTGGTGTGCGCCGCCAGCTCCTGCGGAACCCTGCGCGGGTGCGCCGAGTACGTGCGCGACCTCGCCCTCCCGACCCGGATCGTGGCCGTCGACGCCATCGGCAGCGTGATCTTCGGCGGGCCCGCCGGGCCCCGGCTGATCCCCGGTCACGGCGCCTCGGTGCGCCCCGCGCTGTACGGCGCGGACCTGGCCGACGAGGTGGTGCACGTCGACGACCTGGACTGCCTGGTCGGCTGCCGCCGGCTCGCCCACCGCGAGGCGATCCTGGCCGGCGGGTCCTCCGGCGCGGTGCTCAGCGCCCTGGACCGGCTCCGGCCCCGGATCCCGCCCGGGTCCGTCTGCGCGGTGATCCTGCCCGACCGGGGCGAGCGCTACCTCGACACGATCTACGACGACGACTGGGCGGCCGCGCACTTCGGCGAGGCCGCCGACCTGTGGAAGGAACCCTCCGTGGAGGTGGGAGCATGCTGATCCTGGGCGCACGCGACGTACGACGGGCACTCGACGACCGGGAGCAGGAGGTGCTCGCGGCCGTCCGCGACGCCTACGTCCGGCACGCGCGGGGCGACAGCGCCGTCCCGCACTCGGTGTTCCTGCGCTTCCCCGACGACGAACGCAACCGGATCATCGGCCTGCCCGCCTACCTGGGCGGCGAGCAGCCGGTGGCCGGCATGAAGTGGATCTCCTCCTTCCCGGGCAACCTCGCCCTGGGCCTGGAACGCGCCTCGGCCGCGCTGATCCTCAACTCGATGCGCACCGGGCACCCCGAGGCGCTGATCGAGGCCTCCCTCGTCTCGGCCCGGCGCACCGCCGCGAGCGCGGCGCTGGCCGCCGCCGCCCTCCCCGGCGATCGGCCCGACACCGGGGCCGGGCTGATCGGCTGCGGCGTGATCAACTTCGAGGTGCTCCGCTTCCTGCGGGTCGTCCTGCCGGACCTGGACACCGTCACCCTGTACGACCGGGACCGCGCCCGCGCCGAGGAGTTCGCCGGGCGCTGCGCGCGGGAGCAGCCCGGCCTGAAGACCTCGGTGGTGGACCGGCCCGAGGACGCGCTGGCCGCGCACCCGCTGGTCGCCCTGGCCACCACCGCCGGCACCCCGCACCTGGACACCGCGCCCTGCCGTCCCGGCACGCTGGTCCTGCACGTGTCCCTGCGCGACCTCACGGTGGAGTCGGTGCTGTCCGCCGTCAACGTGGTGGACGACCCGGACCACGTGTGCCGTGCCGCGACCTCGCTGCACCTGGCCGAACAGCGCACCGGCGACCGGGAGTTCATCACCGACACGATCGGCGGCCTGCTCTCCGCCGGCGGCCCGCACCGGCGCGACCCGCGGCGCACCACGGTCTTCTCGCCGTTCGGCCTCGGCATCCTCGACCTCGCGGTGGCCGACCTGGTGCGCCGCCGCGCCGAGGCCGAGGACCTCGGCACCCGGCTCACCGACTTCCTCCCCGGCGGCGCCCCGTGACCGCCCGGTCCGCCGTCCCCGCCCCGGTGGAGCTGCGCCGGTACCTGGCGGACGCGACCGGCCCCGACCGGCCGTACCCGCTGGACCGGTGCGTCCACCAGCTGTTCGAGCGGCAGGCCCGGCGCACCCCCGACGCGGTCGCGCTGGTCTGCGACGGCGTCGAGCTGGACTACGCGGGGCTCAACGCGCGGGCCAACCGGCTGGCCCACCGGCTGCGGGCGGCCGGGGCGGGGCCGGAGTCCCTGGTCGGTGTCCGCCTGGAGCGCGGCACCGACCTGGTGGTGGCCCTCCTCGGGGTCCTCAAGTCCGGTGCCGGGTACGTGCCGCTCGACCCCGAACACCCGCCGCTGCGCACCGCGGCCGTCCTCGCGGAGAGCGGCGCGGCCCTGCTGGTCACCGACGCCGCGGCGGCGGCCGCCGCCGAGCACGCCGGGGTGCGGCCGGTCGTCCCCGACGACGAACCCGGGTGGCCCGCCCACGACCCGGCCCCGGCGGCGGACCCGGACAACCCGGCCTACGCCATCTTCACCTCCGGTTCGACCGGCCGCCCCAAGGGCGTGCTGGTGCCGCACCGGGGGGTGGTCAACCGGCTGCTGTGGATGCGCGACGACTGCGGGCTCACCGGCGGCAGCCGGGTGCTGCAGAAGACGCCCGCGACCTTCGACGTGTCGGTCTGGGAGTTCTTCGGCCCGCTCGCGGTCGGCGCGACGCTCGTCCTGGCCCGCCCCGGTGGGCACCGCGACCCGGCCTACCTGTACGAGGTCCTGGCCGGACAGCGGGTCGACACCGTGCACTTCGTCCCCTCGATGCTGCGGGAGTTCCTCGCCGACCTGCGGGCCCGCCGCGACCACGGCGGGCCGCCCGTCCTGCCCGCACTGCGCCGGATCGTGTGCAGCGGCGAGGCGCTCGGCCCCGACCTCGTCCGCGAGGTGCACCAGCTCCTCGACTGCGAGCTGTTCAACCTGTACGGGCCCACCGAGGCGGCGGTGGACGTCACCGCCGAGCGGTGCCTGCCCGGGGCCCCGGTCACCATCGGCCGGGCGGTCGCCAACACCCGGGCCTACGTGCTCGACCCCGACGGGGTGCCCGCCCCGCCGGGCACCCCGGGCGAACTCTGCCTGGCCGGCGTCCAGCTGGCCCGGGGCTACCTCGGCCGGCCCGGGGCTACCGCCGCCGCCTTCCGGCCCGACCCGCACGGCCCGCCCGGCGCCCGGCTCTACCGCACCGGCGACCTCGCGCGCCGGCGCGTCGACGGCCGGATCGAGTACCTGGGCCGGCTCGACCACCAGGTGAAGATCCGCGGCCTGCGGATCGAACTCGGCGACGTCGAGACCGCGTTGGCCGCCCACCCGCAGGTGCACGCCGCCGTGGTGGCGGCGCACCCGGCCGCCACCGGCGGCAGCCGGCTGGTCGGCTACCTGGTCGGCGCCGTCCCGGACGTGCCCGACCTGCCCGACCTGCGCAAGCACCTCGGCGAGCTGCTCCCCGACTACATGATCCCCACCGCCTGGGTCCGGCTCGCCGAACTCCCGCTCACCGCGAGCGGCAAGACCGACCGCAAGGCGCTGCCCGCCCCGGACGACGGCCGCCCGGAGCTCGCCACCGCCTACCTGGCGCCGCGCACCCCGACCGAACGGACCCTGGTCGGCATCTGGGAGCAGGCCCTCGGCGTGGCCCCGATCGGCGTCCGGGACCGCTTCCTCGACCTCGGCGGCCAGTCACTGATCGCCACCCGGATCTGCTCCCGGCTGCGGGCGCGCACCGGCGCCGCGCCCTCCCCCGCCGACCTGCTCGCCCGCCCCACCGTCGAGGACCTGGCCGCGCTGCTCGACGCGGCCGGCCCGGCCCCCGCACCGCAGGACCTCCGGACCGTCCCGCCGCGCCCGCCCGGACCGGTACCGCTCTCCTCCGAGCAGCACCGGCTCTGGTTCCTCGACCGGCTCACCCCGGGCAGCACCGAGTACACCATGTACGACGCGCACCGGCTGCGCGGCCCGGTCGACCCCGCCGCGCTGCACGAGGCCCTGCGGGCGACCGTCCGCCGGCACGCCGCCCTGCGCACCACCTTCGAGGCCCGCCGCGGGGTGCCCCACCAGGTGGTCCACCCGGACCCGCCGACCGCCCCGGAGGTGGTGGACCTCACCGGCACGCCGCCCGACGGACGCGAGGAGGCGGCCCGCCGCGCCGTCCGGGCGCAGGTGGAGCGGCCGTTCGCCCTGGACCGCGGCCCGCTGCTGCGCCTGGTCCTGCTGACCCTGGAACCGGACCACCACGTCCTGCTCGCCGTGGTCCACCACATCGTCGCCGACGACTGGTCGATGGGCGTGTTCTGGCGCGACCTGTCCGAGGGCTACCGGGCCGCGCGCGCCGGCCGCACGCCCCGGCTGCCGGCCCTGCCCGTCGACTACCCGGACTACGCGGCCTGGCAGCGCAGCGGGGCCGGCGCGGCCGACCGCACCGAGGACGACCTCGACCACTGGCTGCGTCACCTCCGCGCGCCGCTGCCGGCCCTGGAGCTGCCCGGCGGCCCGCGGCCACCGCTGCGCGGACGGCGGGACGCCGTCGTCGACTTCACCCTGCCCGCCGCGGTCAC
This sequence comes from Kitasatospora sp. NPDC059599, assembly GCF_042735125.1. NCBI lineage: Bacteria > Bacillati > Actinomycetota > Actinomycetes > Kitasatosporales > Streptomycetaceae > Kitasatospora > Kitasatospora sp. NPDC059599. Next base: position 28,161 of record NZ_JBHWCL010000037.1, read on the forward strand.
CACCGCCCTGAACCGGACCGCGGGCGAGGCCGGCGCCACCCCGTTCATGGCCCTGCTCTCCTGCTTCTCGGCGGTGCTCGCCGGGGCCTGCGGAACGGAGGACCTGGTCGTCGCCACCTTCACCGCCAACCGGCCGATGGCCGAACTCGCCGACCTGGTGGGCCTGTTCGTCAACACCCTGGCGCTGCGCACCCCGGTGGGGCGGCGCGAGCCCTTCACCCAGGTGCTCGCCCGCACCAGGGCCACCGCGCTCGCCGCCTACCGCCACCAGGGCCTGCCGTTCGACCGCGTGGTGACGGCGCTGCGGCCGCCGCGCGACCCGAGCCGCAACCCCGTCGCCCAGGCCGGGTTCCAGCTCCTCGGCCCGCTCGCCGGCCGGGTCGACCTCCCCGGGACCACCGCCGAACCGTACGACCACGGCCAGGGCGGCCACCCCTTCGACGTGCTGGTCGACCTGCGCGAGAACGGCGCCGCCCTGGACGGCCGGCTGCACTACCCGCAGGGCCTGCTCGGCGACGCCGCGGCCCGTGACCTGGCCGGCGCGTTCACCGGGTTCGTCGCGGCCGCCGCCGAGCGGCCCGGGCTCCCCGTGGAACGGCTCGGCTGACCCCCGACGGCCGACGGCGGAGTCCGCAGCGTCGGCGCGGCGGCAGAGAAGAACGCGCAGCGGCCCCGGAGAACGCGCTGCCGACAGGGCTGCTCGTTGTTCTCTCGCCGCGCCCGGCCCGGCCGGAGAGGCTGAGGCGCATGACTGCGAACCCGTCACCCCCGGCCGCGGCCGCGGACCCCTCGGGAGAGCGCGACGCGGCGTCCGCACTCCCCTTCGTCCTGTCGGCGGACGCGCCGGGCACCCCGGTGGCCGACTACCTGCCCGCCGCCCGTCCCCTCCTCCGCCGGCGGCTCCTGGAGCACGGCGCGGTCCTGCTGCGCGGCTTCGACGTCGGCGGGGTGGACGGGTTCGCGGGCGTGGTCGAGGCCGTCTCCGGCGAACCGCTGGCCTACACCGAACGCTCCTCGCCCCGCAGCACGATCAAGGGGCGGGTGTACACCTCGACCGACTACCCCCCGGCCGAGGAGATCTTCCTCCACAACGAGAACTCCTACCAGGCCGCCTGGCCCCGCACGCTGTTCTTCCACTGCGCACAGCCGCCGCTGACGCTCGGCTCCACCCCGCTCGCCGACATCCGGCGCGTCCACGCGGCGATCGACCCGGCGGTGCGCGAGGAGTTCACGGCCCGGGGCTGGATGGTGACCCGCAACTTCACCGAGGGCTTCGGGGTGAGCTGGCAGCAGGCCTTCGGTACCGAGGACCGCGCCGGCGTGGAACGCTACTGCGCCCGCAACGGCATGACCGCCGAGTGGACCGCGGCCGGCCTGCGGACCCGGGCCCGGCGCGAAGCCGTGCACCGGCACCCGGAGACCGGCGAACCGGTCTGGTTCAACCACCTCGCCTTCTTCCACGTCACCACCCTGGGGCCCGAGGTGTGCGCCGGCCTGCGCGAGATGTACGCGGAGGCCGACCTGCCCACCAACACCTACTACGGCGACGGCAAGCCCGTCCCGGACGACGTGGTGGCCCACCTGAGGGACTGCTACCGCGCCGAGCAGCGCCGCTTCGACTGGCAGCTCGACGACGTCCTGGTGGTGGACAACATGCTGGCGGCACACGGCCGCGAGCCCTTCACCGGCCCGCGGCGGATCGCCGTGGCCATGGCCGAGCCCTGGTCCGCGGCCTCCGCGGCCCAGGCCCGCGCCGCCCGTACCCACACGCCCGGGGAGACGTCCGATGACACCCGATGAGACCGGCTCCCCGCTCTCCTTCGCCCAGGAGCAGCTGTGGTTCGTCGACCAGTTGCGCTCGGGCGCCTCGATCGAGTACCTGCTGCACGAGACGGTCCGGCTGCGCGGCCCGCTGGACGAGGCCGCGCTGACCTCCGCGCTGACCGAGATCGCCGCCCGGCACGAGGTCCTGCGCACCCGCTACGCCGCCGAGGGGGACAGCGCGGTCCAGATCGTCGACGATCCGGCCCCGGTCGAACTCCGCCGAGTGGACCTGAGCGCCCGGTCCGACGCCGAACAGCAGCACGAGCTACGGGAGTTGATCGCCACCGAACGGCGGACCCCGATCGACCTGCGCACGGCGGCGCCCTGGCGGCTGACCCTGGCCCGGCTCGGCGAGACCGACGCGGCCCTGCTGGTGACCGTCCACCACATCGCCTTCGACGCCGCCTCCTGGGTCGTACTCGCCCGCGAACTCGACGCCCTGTACGGCGCGTTCCGCTCCGGCGAGGCATCCCCACCGGCACCGCCGCTGCAGTACGCGGACTTCGCCCAGTGGGAGCGCGACCGCTGGGCGGCCGACGCCGAGCGGACGCAACGCCGCCGCGGCTACTGGCGGGAGCGGCTCGCCGGGCTGGAACCCCTGGAACTGCCCGCCGACCGGCACCGGCCGGCGCACTGGGACCCGGCCGGCGCCGACGTCACCTTCACCGTACCGGCCGCGCCCGCCGCCCGGCTCACCGAGCTGGGGCGCGACTGCGGCGCCACCCCGTTCATGGTGCACCTGGCCGCCTTCCAGCTGCTGCTGGCCCGGCACGCGGGCCGCGACGACGTCGCCGTCGGGGTGTCAGTCTCGCGCCGCGACCAGCCCGAACTGGAACACCTGCTCGGCATGTTCCTCAACACCGTGGTGCTGCGCACCGACCTGTCCGGCTCCCCGACCTTCCGCGAGCTCCTCGGCCGGGTCCGGGAGGGCGTCCTGGACGCGTACGACCACCAGGACGTGCCCTTCGACCGGGTCGTCGCGGACCTCGCACCGGAGCGCGACCAGTCCCGCAACCCGGTCTTCCAGGCCGCCTTCGCCCTGCACACCACCGACCCGCAGCCGTTCCGCCTCGCCGGCCTGGACGTCGACCTCGTCCCGGCGGCCGTCACCACCTCCCCCTTCGACCTCTCGTTGCACCTCGACGAGGAGGCGGACGGCTCGCTCACCGGGCGCTTCTTCTACCCGACCGCCCTGTTCGACCATGCCCGGATCGACCGGATGGCCGGCCACCTGCTGCGGTTGCTGACCGGCATCGCCGAGCACCCGGACGCCCCGGTGCACCTGCTGGACCTGCTCACCGACGCCGAGTCGCGGGCGCTGCAGGCGTGGAACCGCACCGACCCCGGCACCCCCACCGACACCGACACCGGCACCCCCACCGACACCGACACCGACACCGCCGGCGGCAGCGACCGCCCGTACACCGGCCCGTCGCTGCCCGAGCTCTTCCTCGCCCAGGCCGAGGCCACCCCGGACGCCGTCGCCGTGGTGGCCGGCGCCCTGGAGCTGAGCTACGCCGAACTCGCCGACCGCACCCTGCGGTTGGCGCACCGGCTGACCGCACTCGGGGTCACCGGGGAGACCCCGGTCGGGGTCGCGCTGCACCGCGGCGCCGACCTGGTCACCGCCCTCCTCGCGGTGCTCACCGCGGGCGGGACGTACGTGCCGCTCGCCCCCGACCACCCCGCCGACCGGCTGGCCTACCTGGTCGCCGACGCCGGGGTGGAGCTGGTGATCACCGAGGAGTCGCTGCGCGGTCACCTGCCCGACGGGCCCCGGCTGCTGGTGCCGGCCGGCGACGCGCCCCAGGAGGCCGACGCCCTCGCGACGCCCGTGCCGGTCGGCGCCGAGGACGCCGCGTACGTGATGTACACCTCCGGCTCGACCGGCCGCCCCAAGGGCGTGGTGGTGCCGCACGCGGCCATCCGCAACCGGGTCCTCTGGTCGGTCGAACACCTGGGGCTCGGCCCCGGCGACCGGCTGCTGCAGAAGACCACGATCGGCTTCGACGCCGCCGTCTGGGAGTTCCTCTCCCCCCTGGTGTGCGGCGCCACGGTGGTGACCGCCCCGGCCGACGCCCACCGGGACACGGCCGTGATGGCCCGGGCCGCCGCCGAGCACGGCGTCACCGTGCTGCAGCTCGTCCCGTCGGTGCTGCGGCTGCTGCTGGCCGAACCCGGCCTCGCGGACTGCTCCGCCCTGCGCGTGGTGTGCTCCGCCGGCGAACCGCTGCCCGCCGAGCTCTGCGACCGGCTGCGCACCCTCCTCGACGTCGAGGTGGTCAACACCTACGGCCCGACCGAGTGCGCGATCGACTCCACCGCCTGGCACCACGACCGCGCCCAGCGCGAGGGCATCGTCCCGATCGGCCTCCCGCTGACCGGGGCGCGGGTCCACGTGGTCGACGCCCACGACCGGCTGGTGCCGGTCGGCGTGCCCGGCGAACTCTGCGTCGCCGGCATCGGCCTGGCCCGCGGCTACCTGGGCCGCCCCGGCCTGACCGCGGAGCGCTTCACCCCGAACCCGTACCCGCAGGCCCCCGGCGAGCGCTGGTACCGCACCGGGGACCTGGTGCGCCGCCGCGCCGACGGCGCGCTGGAGTTCATCGCCCGGCTGGACGACCAGGTCAAGGTCCGGGGGGTGCGGATCGAGCCGGGCGAGATCGAGGCCGCACTGGCCGCGCACCCGGCGGTGCGGGCCGCCGCCGTCGCCACCCACCGCTCGTCGGCCGGAGACCTGGAGCTCGCGGCCTACGTGGTGCCCGAACCGGGCGGCGCGGCCGACCCCGAGGACCTGCGCGCGCACCTCGCGGCCCGGCTGCCGGAGGCGATGGTCCCCTCGACCGTGCAGCAGCTGGACGCCCTCCCGCTGACCCCCAGCGGCAAGGTCGACCGGAAGCAGCTGCCCTCGCCGCAGGCCCGGGAGCGGAGCGCCGGCCACGCCTGGGTGGCCCCGCGCACCACCGCCGAACGGGCCGTCGCCGAGGCGATGGCCGAGGTCCTGGAGGTGGACCGGGTCGGCGCCGAGGACGACTTCTTCGCGCTCGGCGGCCACTCGCTGGTGGCGATCCGGATGGTCCTGCGGCTGCGCCGCACCCTCGGCACCGACCTGACCGTCGGCGACCTGTTCGCCACCCGCACCGTCGCCGCACTCGCCGCCCGGGTCGACGCGGCCCGCGCCACCGCCGACGACGGGCCCGCCGTCCTGCCCGTACCGCGCACCGGCGACCTGCCGCTCTCCTTCGGCCAGCAGCGCCTGTGGTTCCTGGACCAGCTGGAGCCGGGCAGCGACGAGTACCTCGTCCCGCTCGCCGTGCGCCTGCGCGGCCCGTTCGACGTCGACGCGCTGCGCCGAGCAGTGGACGCGGTCACCGCCCGGCACGAGGTGCTGCGCACCCGGTACCTGGCCGACGGCGGCGACCCCCGGCAGGTCGTCGACCCGGCCGGCCCGGTGCCGCTCTGGCTGGTCGACCTCGCCGCCACACCGGACGCCGAGGAACAGGCCCAGCAGCTGCTGGCGAACGTCGGCGGCCGCCCGTTCGACCTGGCGGCCGAGTGGCCGCTGCGCGTCACCGTCATCCGCACCGCACCCGACGAGCACCTGCTCGCCCTGACCCTGCACCACATCGTCTGCGACGGCTGGTCGACCGGGCTGCTGCTGGCCGACCTGGACCGGGCGTACCGCGCGCTCGCGGCCGGCGAACCCTCGCCGCTGCGGCCGCAACCCGTGCACTACGCCGACTTCGCCGTCTGGCAGCGCGAACGGGAGAACGCCGGCGCGCTGGCCGCGCAGCTCGACCACTGGCGGGAGCGGCTGACCGGCCTGGTGCCCGTCGAACTGCCCACCGACCGGCTGCGCGCCGCCGTCCGCGACACCCGCGGCGCGACCTTCGACACCGCCGTCCCGGCGGAACTCGGCCGGGAGCTGACCGAGTTGGCCCGGCGCAGCGGCGTGACGCCGTTCGTGCTGCTGCTGGCCGCGTTCCAGGTGCTGCTGGGCCGCCACACCGGGCGGGAGGACGTCGCGGTCGGCACCCCCGTCGCCGGGCGGACCCGGCCCGAGACCGAGGACCTGGTCGGCTTCTTCACCAACACCCTGGTGATCCGCACCGACCTGGCCGGCGACCCGCGCTTCACCGAGCTGCTGGAACAGGTGCACCGGGCGTCCGCCGACGCGCTCGCCCACCAGGACGTGCCGTTCGAGCACCTGGTCGACGCGCTGCGGCCGGACCGCGACCTCTCCCGCAACCCGCTGTTCCAGGTGATGTTCGAACTGCAGCGCGCGGACGGCCTGCCCTCCGCGCTCGGCGACGCCACCGCGGAGTGGCTCGACGCCGGGCCCGCCGTGGCCAAGTTCGACCTCACCGTGACGGTGACCCAGCACGACGACGGCGGGCTGCGGGTCTGGTTCGAGTACGCCACGGCCCTGTTCGACCGGGCCACCATGGACCGCCTCGCCGGGCACTACCTGACCCTCCTGCAGGCGATCGCCGCCGCCCCGGACACCCGGCTCGGCGACCTCGGTCTGCTCACCGACCGGGAACGCCACCAACTCCTCGACCTGTGGCCCGACCCGGACGGCCACCGGACCGCCGCCCTCGACCCGGCCGACGAGCACGACCTGTGCGTCCCGCAGCTGATCGAGCGCACGGCCCGCCGCACCCCCGACGCGGTCGCGGTCGTCGCCGGGCAGGAACGGATCGGCTACGCGGAGCTGAACGCGCGGGCCAACCGCCTCGCCCACCGGCTGCGCGACCTCGGCGTGCGGCCGGAGACGGTGGTCGCCTCCTGTCTGGAGCGTAGCGTCGAAGCGGTGGTCACGCTGGTCGCGGTGCTCAAGGCGGGCGGCGTGTACGTCCCGCTCGACCCCCGGCACCCGGCCGAGCGGCTGGGGTTCATGCTCGCCGACGCCGGCGCCGAACTGGTGCTCACCACAAGCGAGTTCGCCGACCGGACGGCGGGCGGCCGGTACCGGACGGTCCTCGTCGACGACAAGCCCGAGCAGGACGGCGGCCCGGCCGGCCCGGCCGACCAGGCCGCCCGGACAGACCGGGCCGACCGGACCGACCCCGCGCCGCTCGCCGGGCCGGGGAACCTCGCCTACGTCATCTACACCTCGGGGTCGACCGGCCGCCCCAAGGGCGTGATGATCGAGCACCGCTCCTACGCCCACCACTGCCGGGTGATCGCCGACGCCTACGGCATCACCGCGGGCGAGCGGGTGGTCCTGCTGTCCGCACTCACCTTCGACGTGGCGATGGACCAGATCGCGGCCACCCTGGTGGCGGGCGCCACGATCGTCGTCGGCGCTCCGGAGTTCTGGACGCCCGCCGAACTCCCTTCCCGTCTCGCCGAGTTCGGCGTCACGGTCGTCGAGATCACCCCCGCCTACTACCGGGCGATGCTGGAGTCCCCCGACCTCGGCCGGCTGACCGACCTCAAACTGATGAACGTCGGCAGTGACGTCGTCACCGTCGAGGACGCCCGGCGCTGGGCGGACACCGGCCTGCCCGGCCGCTTCCTGGGCAACTACGGGCCGACCGAGGCGACCGTCACCTGTCTGCTGCACCCGGTGGGCGCCACCGACCGGGCCGACGGACGGGCGGCCGCCGCGCTGCCGATCGGGCGGCCGGTCCCCGGCACCCGGGCCCACGTCCTGGACGCCGACCTGCGGCCGGTCCCGGTCGGGGTGCCCGGTGAACTCTGCCTGGGCGGGGTGCGCCTGGCCCGCGGCTACCACCGCCGGCCCGGCCTGACCGCCGAGCGCTTCGTCCCCGACCCGCTCGCCACCGCGCCCGGGCAGCGGCTCTACCGCACCGGCGACCTGGTCCGCCGCCGGCCGGACGGCGCCGTCGAGTTCCTCGGCCGGATCGACCGCCAGGTCAAACTGCGCGGCCTGCGGATCGAGCTCGGCGAGATCGAGGCGGCGCTGGCCCGGCACCCCGCGGTGCGGGAGGCCGTGGTCGTCGCGGCACCCACCGCGCCCGGCGAGCGGCAGCTGGTCGGCTACCTGGTCGCCGGGCCCGGCGAGGAGGTCCCGCCGGTCGCCGAGCTCCGCGCCCACCTGCGCGACCTGCTGCCCGAGTACATGATCCCCGCGCGCTGGACCCCGCTCGCGGAGTTCCCGATGACGTCCAGCGGCAAGGTCGACCGCAGGGCACTGCCCGACCCGGCCCCGGCCGGCGCCGAGGACGCGGCCGACGACCTGCCCCCCGAGGGCCCGGTCCAGGAGACGCTCGCGGCCATCTGGTCCGAGATCCTCGGCCTGCCCCGGATCGGCGCCCGGGACGACTTCTTCGCCCTCGGCGGCCACTCCCTGCTGGCCACCCGGGTGCTCGCGGCCCTGCGCGAGGCCTTCGCGATCGACCTGCCCCTGCGGCGACTGTTCGAGGCCACCACGGTGGCCGCCCTCGCCGAGGCCGTCCAGGAGGCCGTCGAAGCCGACATCGACCGGCTGACCGACGACGAGATCGACGACCTGCTGACCCGGAAAGGTGTCCGATGAGCGAGACCGTGGACCGCGCCGCCCGGCGCGCCGAGCTGCTGCGCCGACGGCTGGAGGGCCGGGCGGCGCCGGGGCGGGCCGACGGCGTCGGCCGGGCCCCCCGCACCGGCCCCCTGCCGCTCTCCTTCGCCCAGCGCCGGCTCTGGATCCTCGACCGGATGCGGCCGGGCGGCACCGAGTACCTGATGACCGCCGCCCTGCACCTGCGCGGCCCCCTGGACCGCCGGGCCCTGCACACCGCGCTGGACGCCCTGCCGGCCCGGCACGAGGTGCTGCGCACCCGCTACCCGGTGGTCGGCGACGAGCCCGTGCAGCTGGTCGACGAGCCGGCCCCGGTACCGCTGGACGAACTGGACCTGCGCGACCTGGACCGCGCCGCCGCCGAGGCCCGGATCGACGCCCTGACCAGCTCCGAACGCCGCCCGGTCGACCTCGCGGTGGACCCGGTGTTCCGCGCGACACTGGCCCGGCTCGCCGACGACGAGCACGCGCTGCTCCTGACCGTCCACCACATCGCCTCGGACGGCTGGTCGGAGGACCTGCTGGTGACCGAGTTCACGGAGCGCTACGCGGCGGCCGCAGCCGGCCCTGGGGCCGACCCGGTCAGCGCGCCGCTGCAGTACGCCGACTACGCCGTCTGGCAGCGCGAGCGGCTCTCCGGTGAGCGATCGGAGCGCCAACTGGACTTCTGGCGGACCGGGTTGGCCGGTCTCGCCGCGCTGGAGCTGCCCACCGACCGGCCCCGGCCGCCGGTCTGGGACTCCGCCGGCGACCAGGTCCCCGTGACCGTCCCGGCGGACACCGCCGGACGGCTCACCGCGCTGGCCCGGGAGCACGGCGCCACCCCGTTCATGGCCCTGCTCGCCGCCTACGCCGTCCTGCTCGGCCGCTGGAGCGGGCAGCGCGACCTGGCCGTCGGCACCCCGGTGGCGGGCCGGGACCGCGCCGAACTCCAGTCCATGGTAGGGCTGTTCCTCAACACCCTGGTCCTGCGGACGGACCTCTCCGGCACCCCGTCCTTCACCGACCTGCTGCGCCGGGTCCGCGAGAGCGCGATGGACGCCTACGCCCACCAGGAGCTCCCGTTCGAGCTGCTGGTGGACGACCTGGTCCCGGAGCGCGACCCGTCCCGGAACCCGCTGTTCACCACGATGCTGCTGTGGGAGGACGCCACCGCAGATCCGGGCCCCGCGCGGGCCGGCGGGCTGACCGTCGGGCGGCTGCCGGTCGGCGAGAGCAGCGCCAAGGTCGACCTCACCCTGGGCCTGGCCGAGCAGCCGGACGGCTCACTGGCCGGCGGGATCACCTACGCCTCCGCCCTGTTCGACCGCAGCACCGTCGAGCGCTTCGCCGCCCGGCTGGCCCGGCTGCTGGAGAGCGCCGTCGCCGCGCCCGAGCTGCCCGTCGACGACCTGGACGTGCTGCCCGCCGCCGAGCGAACCCTGCTGCTGGACATCTGGAACGACACCGCCCGCACCTACCCCACCGCGACCCTCACGGCCCTGGTCGAGGCCCAGGCCCGTCGTGTCCCGGACGCTCCCGCGCTGCGCGACCGGGGCGTCACGGTGACGTACGCGGAGCTCAACGCCTGGGCCAACCGGCTCGCGCACCGGCTGCGCGCTCTCGGCGTGGGCCCGGAGTCCGTGGTCGGGGTCCGGCTGCACCGGGGCGCCGACCTGGTGGTGGCGCTGCTCGGCGTGCTCAAGGCGGGCGGCGCCTACCTGCCGCTCGACCCGGACTACCCGGCGGAGCGGCTGGCCCTGATGCTCGCCGACTCGGGCGCCCGGGTGGTGATCGGCCACGGCGGCCCCGAGGCGGCCCGGCAGGACGGGGACGCGCTCCCCGTCGACATCGCCGAGGACCTGTCCGCCCTGCCCGCCGAGGACCCGGCGCCGCTCTGCGGGCCCGCCCACCCGGCGTACGTGATCTACACCTCCGGCTCGACCGGCCGCCCCAAGGGGGTGGTGGTGGAGCACCGGGCGATCACCAACCGGCTGCACTGGATGCAGGAGGCCTACCGGCTGGGCGCCGACGACCGGGTCCTGCACAAGACGCCGACCGGCTTCGACGTCTCGGTGTGGGAGCTGTTCTGGCCGCTGGTCACCGGCGCCACCATGGTGCTCGCCAAGCCCGGCGGCCACCGCGACCCGGCCTACCTCGCCGAGCTGATCGCCGACGAGGGGGTGACCACCCTCCACTTCGTGCCGTCCATGCTGCGCGAGTTCCTCGCCGGGGAGCTGCCCGCACTGCCCGCGCTGCGCCGGATGATCTGCAGCGGCGAGGCCCTGCCCGCGGAGCCGGCCGAGGCGGTGCACCGGCGGATCGGCTGCGAGCTGCACAACCTCTACGGCCCGACCGAGGCCGCGGTGGACGTCACCGCCGCGCAGTGCCTTCCCGGCGAACCCGTCACCATCGGCCGGCCGATCGCCAACACCCGGACGTACGTCGTGGACGCCGGCCTACGACCGGTACCGATCGGGGTGGCCGGTGAACTGCTGCTCGGCGGCGTGCAGTTGGCCCGCGGCTACCTGGGCAGGCCGGCGCTGACCGCGGAGCGGTTCGTCCCGTCCCCGTTCGCCACCGCCCCCGGTGAGCGGCTCTACCGCACCGGCGACCTGGCCCGGCTGCGGCCCGACGGCGCGATCGAGTACCTCGGCCGGCTCGACGACCAGGTGAAGATCCGCGGCCAGCGGGTCGAGCCCGGCGAGATCGAGGCGGCGCTGGCCGGCGCCCCGGGCGTGACCGCGGCCGCGGTCACCGTCCACGACGGCCGGCTGGTCGCCCACCTCGTCCCGCGCACGGTGGACGCGGCCGCGGTGCGCGAGCACCTGCACCACCGGCTGCCCGCCCAGCTGCACCCGGCCCACTGGCTGCTGCACGACGCCCTGCCGCTCACCCCCAGCGGCAAGACCGACCGCCGGGCGCTGCCCGCCCCCGACGGCAGCCGCTCCGCGCTGGCCGGGGAGTACGTGGCCCCCCGGGACGCCCTGGAGCAGACCCTCGCCGAGGCGTTCGCCGACGCCCTGGGCCTGGACCGGGTGGGCGTCCGGGACGGCTTCTTCCAGCTCGGCGGCGACTCGATGCGCGCCATCCGGGTGGTCGGCGCCCTGCGCGCGCAGGGGATCCGGCTCGCCGTGCACGACCTGTTCACCCGCCAGCGGGTCGGCGAACTCGCCGACCTGGTCCGCGCCGCGGACGCCGCCGGACCGGACGCCGCCCGCGACGCCGGGCCGGACGACGGGCCGCTGGTGGAGGCGTTCGCCCTGATCGGCGCGGAGGACCGCGAGCGGCTCCCGGACGGCCTCTCCGACGCCTACCCGCTGGCCCAGACCCAGGGCGGCATGGTGTTCGAGATGCTCGCCGCCACCGACCGGGCGGTCTACCAGAACGTCTCCTGCTACCGCGTCCGCGACGAGGAGCCGTTCGACCCGGAGGCCCTGCGGGAGGCCGGACGGCTGCTGGTGGAACGCCACGAGATCCTCCGGACCTCCTTCGACCTCTCCGGCTTCTCCCAGGTCCTGCAGCTGGTCCACCGGCACGCCGAACTCCCCGTCCACGTCGAGGACCTGCGCGGCCTCCCGGCCGCCGACCGGCGGGCCCTGGTGGACGGCTTCCTGACCGCCGAGCGGCGCCGGCCGTTCGACCTGGCCCGGGCACCGCTGCTGCGGTACACCGCCCACCTGATCGACGACCACGAGTGGTGGCTGACCCACACCGAGTGCCACGCCATCCTGGACGGCTGGAGCCACACCTCCGTGGTCGCCGAGCTGATCGCCCTCTACCGGGCCCTGCGCCAGGGCAAGCGGCCCGATCTGCCGCCCCCGCCGGACGTGCGCTTCGCCGACTTCGTCGCGCTGGAGCTGGCGGCCCTCGACTCGGCCGAGGACCGCGCGTTCTGGGCCGAACGGGTCACCCGGCACGAGAAGTTCGAGCTGCCCCCGGGCTGGGCCGGCACCGAGCAGGACGAACGCGCCCACATCGTCGACGTCGAGCACGAGGACCTGCTGCCCGACCTGCGGCGGCTCGCCGCGAGCGCCGGCGCGTCCCTGAAGAGCGTGCTGCACGCGGCCCACCTGGCGGCCCTGGGCATCGCCGCCGGACGCACCCGGTTCTTCACCGGCCTGGTGACCAACGGCCGCCCCGAACGGGCCCGCGGCGACGAGGTGATGGGGCTGTACCTCAACACCGTGCCCTTCCCGGCCGACCTGTCCGCACCCACCTGGCGGGCCCTGGTCGCGGATGTCTTCGCCGGCGAGGCCGACCTGTGGCCGCACCGCCGCTACCCGATGCCGGCCATGCGGCGGGCGTGGGGTTCCGACGCGCCGCTGGTCGAGGCCGCGTTCGGCTACCTGGACTTCCACGTGCTCGACTGGGAGTCCGGCGACATCGGCATGGTCGACGACTTCAGCCCGAGCGAACTCGGCCTGGAGGTCTGGACCTTCCCCGGCGTGCTGCGCCTCGGCGCCCGGCCGGCGGTGGTCGGCCGCCCGCACCTCGCCCTGCTGGGCCGGATCTACCGCCACGTGCTGGAGTCCATGGCCGCCGACCCCGAGGCCGACCCGCGCGCCCTCACCCTGCCGCCGGCCGACCGCGCGGCGGCGCTGCGCGCCGGGCTCGGCGCCGAACCACCGCTCCCCGAGGAGGGGTCGGTCCACGGTCTGGTGGCGCTGCAGGCCCGGCGGACCCCGCACGCGACGGCGCTGCGCCACGGCACCCGGACCGTCGGGTACCGGGAGCTGGACGACCGGGCCGCCCGGCTCGCGCACCGGCTGCGGACCCTCGGCGTCGGGCCCGACACCGTCGTCGGGCTGCACCTGCCGCGCACCCCGGACCTGGTCACCGCGCAACTGGCGGTCCTCAAGGCGGGCGGCGCCTTCCTCTCGCTCGACCCGGCCTACCCGGCCGAGCGCCTGCGGCACATGGTGACCGACGCCCGCGCGGCGGTCCTGCTCACCACCCGCGAGCTGCGGCCCGCCCTGCCCGCCGGAACACCCGGAACGGTCGAGGTGCTCGACCCGGACGCGTACGCCGCGCTGCCGCCGTACACGCCCGAGGGCCCCGCCGACCCCGACTCCCTCGCCTACCTGATCTACACCTCCGGCTCGACCGGCCGGCCCAAGGGCGTCGGCGTCCCGCACCGGGCCGCCCTGAACCTGCGTCAGGCCCAGTGCGGCCCGCTCGACGTGCGGCCCGGCGACCGGGTGCTCCAGTACGCCTCGCCCAGCTTCGACGCGTACGTCTGGGAGCTGCTGATGACGCTCACCCACGGCGCCGAACTGGTGCTGCCGCCGCCGGACACCGACCCCGGCGACCTGCGGCAGCAGTCCGCCCTGGTCACCCACATGACCCTGCCGCCGTCCCTGCTCTCCCAGCAGGACCCGGCCGACTTCCCGCAGCTGCGGGTGCTGGTCTCGGCAGGCGAGGCCTGCCCGGCCGCCCAGGCCGCCCGCTGGTCGCGGCACGCCACCTTCGTCAACGCCTACGGCCCGACCGAGACCGCCGTCTGCGCCACGCTCACCCCGGTCACCACCACCGGCGAGGACGGGCCGCCGTCGATCGGCGGCCCGATCGCCGGGGTGTCCGCGTACGTCCTCGACGACGGCCTGCGGCCGCTGCCGGACGGCGTGCGCGGCGAGCTGTACGTCGGCGGCGACGGCGTCGCCCGCGGCTACCTGAACCGCCCGGGGGCCACCGCCGCGGCGTTCGTTCCCGACCCCCACGGCGGCCGGCCCGGCGCACGGCTCTACCGCACCGGGGACCTGGTGTCCCGCTCGGCCGACGGCACCCTGCAGTACCACGGCCGCCGCGACCACCAGGTGAAGGTGCGCGGCCTGCGGATCGAGCCGGGCGAGATCGAGGAGTTGCTGCTCGGCCACCCCGACGTGGCCGCCGCCGCGGTCACCGTGCACCGCGCCCCCGGCACGGACGCCACCCTGGTCGCGTACACCAGGGCCGTGCCCGGCCGCACCGCCGACCCGGCCGAACTGCGCGAACACCTGCGCGGCCGGCTCCCGCAGGCCCTGCTGCCGACCCACTACCTCGCCGTGGCGGACTTCCCGCTCAGCCCGACCGGCAAGGTCGACCGGTCGGCGCTGCCCGCACCGGACGGCCTGCGGCCGCGGCTCGGCGCGGCGTACACCGCGCCGTCCACCGACCTGGAACGGGCGCTCTGCGAGGCCTGGGCCGAGGCGCTGGGCGTGACCGGGGTCGGCGTCCACGACGACTTCTTCGACCTGGGCGGGCACTCGCTGGCGATGATGCGGATCGTCGCCACCGTGCGCGCCCGGCACGGACTGGAGCTGCGCTTCCGCTCCTTCATCGAACACCGGACGGTCGCCGGGCTGGCCGCCGAACTGGAGTCCAGGGCGGCCGACGCGGCGGACGCGGCGGAGGGGACCGGCGCGACCGGCGGCGCCCTGGTCTGGATCCGCGAGGGAGGCACCCGGAACCCGCTGTTCTGCGTCCACCCCGGCGGCGGCAGCGCGCACTGGTACCTGCGCCTCGCCCCGCACCTGGACCCGGACCTCCCGGTGGCCGCCTTCGAGTGGCCCGGCCCGCACGACGGCGCGACGGCGCCCGGCGCCGAGGAGATGGCCGGGCGCTACCTCGCCGAACTGCGCCGGGCCCAGCCCGCCGGCCCGTACCGGCTGTTCAGCTGGTGCGGCGGCAGCGGGATCGCCTCCGAGCTGGCCCACCGGCTGGCGGAGGCCGGCGAGGAGGTCACCTTCCTGCTGCTCGACCCCGGGCTGGACGCCCACCGGCGGGCCGAGGGCTGGCGGGAGTTCGCGCTGATCCGGCGGCTGGAGCAACTGACCGCCGAGCTGGCGCGGGGCGGAGCGGCCGCCGACACCCCGGCCCGGCGGCAGGAGGTCCTGGAGCTGCTGGACCACCTGGTGGACGACGTCGACGAGGAGACCGGGATCACCCTGCCCGAGGAGGGCATCGGCGAGGTCTGGCCGCGCGAGGCGCGGATCTGGCGCGAGGTGATGGAGATGGACCTCGCCTACCGGCACCGCCCCTTCGCCCTCCACCTGCACCTGATCGCCAGCGACGAACTGGCCCAGGGGCGCCACGAGGTGTCGTACGGCCAGGAGTTCGCCGACTACCAGCGGCGCTGGCGCGAGCTGGCCACCGGTGGCGTGACGGTCCACCGGGTCGGCGGCGACCACTTCGGCGTCATGAAGCCGCCGCACGTGTCCGACCTGGCGGGGGTGATCGAGCGGGTGATCGGCGCGGACGGCCGGGAGTAGCCGGACGCCTCCGGTGGGGCCGGGAGCGGGCGGTGGGGCGCCGGGCGCCGGCGCCCCACCGGACCGGTCTCAGATCAGCCCCGCCCGGACGGCGTGCGCCACCGCGTGCGCCCGGTTGCGGACCTGCAGTCGCGCCATCAGGTCGTACAGGGCGTTCTTCACGGTGTGCTGCGAGCAGGACAGCGCCCGGGCGATCGCGGCGTTGTCGTGGCCCTCCGCCACCAGGGCGAGCACCAGGGACTGCCGGGCGGTCAGCGGCGTCCCGGGGCGTCGCGCTCCGGACTCCTCCGCCCCGGCGGGGAACAGTCGCAGCACCACACCCTGCGGGATCATCCCCTCGCCGTGCCGCGCGGTGCGCAGCGCGGCGGCGAGCCGGTGCGGGCCGGTGTCCGTGGCACGCAGCATGGTCCGCGCGCCGGAGCGCACCGCCCTCAGCACACCGCCCGCCGTGAACCGCTCGGCCACCAGCAGCACCGCCGGACCGGACCCCGACCGCACCGACGGCGGGCAGACGCCGAGGGCCTCCTCGACCGTCCCGCCGACGGCGACCGTGACCGCGCCCGGTGGTCCGTCGACGGGGCGGCTGCCGAGCACGTCCACGCCGGCCCGTCTCAGCGCGTCGGCCAGGGCCTCGTACCCGGCGGGGTCGGTGGCCCGGAGGTACGCGCGCAGCCGGTGGCCCGCCGGCGCACGGTCGGCCGGCGGGGGCGGGCACCCCGGGCCGGCCGGTGTCCCGTTCCACGGCCCGGTCTGCACCTCCGCGACCGCCGCGCCGGTCACAGCAGGCCCCCGCGCAGCGCGAAGGCGACGGCGTGGGCGCGGTTGCGCAGCCGGAACCGCTGGGTGATGTCGCGCAGCACGGTCGTCACGGTCCGCACCGAGTAGCAGAGTTCCCGGGCGATCTCCTCGGTCTCCCGGCCCTCCGCGACCAGCCGCAGCACGGTGCGCTCGCGGTCGCTGAGGCCGGGGCCGTCGGCGTACGGCCGGGCGGTGTCCTCCCGGTGTTCCAGCAGTTCGTCGAGCAGGTCGGCCGACATGGTGCAGTCGCCGCCGGCGGCGGTGAGCACGGTGCGCACCAGGCGGTCGGTGGTCACCTCGCGGCGGCGCAGCAGTCCGGCCACGCCCGCGGTGATGGCCTGGCGGGCCTCGGCGGCGACCAGTTCGGTGGCCACCAGGACCACCTCGGGCCGCTGTTCCTGCTCGCGGGTGGTGGTGACCAGGTCCAGGGCCCGGCGGTCCACCTGGTCGACGATCACGACGGCGACCCCGGCGGGCTCGTTCGGGAGCGCCAGCGCGACCTCCGGGCTGTTGCCCAGAGTGCTGGCGGCTCCCGCCTCCAGGACGGGATCCAGTGCGACTACGCTGACGGACAGGGCGTTCCCCATAGAGCGGCTCCTCGATCGACGCGCGGTGAGTCCTCCTGGGCCTTGAGCATCGGTCGAGCCCGGCTGGAGCCGCATGGGGGATCCGCCCCCGCATTCCGCCCACGCCCGAGGCCGCCTGCTCCACCGCCCCGGCCCGACGGTTCCCGCGTCCTGCCGGAGGGCGCCCGCACGCCGCGCGGCCCCGGGCCGGGGCACACCCCGGCCCGGGGCCGCATGGGGGCGTCGCCCCCAGGTTCCCGGTACCGCCGGGCCGGGTGGTGGGGTGTCAGCCCCGGTGCCGGCCCCGGAGTCAGCCCCGGTGTCAGCCCCGCGACGTGCTCCCGCAGAGGCCGCGGCTGTAGTCGACGGTCGCGGCAGCCTGCGAGTACTGCCACTGCGGGGCGAGCAGCCGCTGGTCGAGCTGGGCGGCGGCGGTGCGGTCCTCGACGACGTAGCCGAAGTCCTGCAGCCAGGCCGGGTAGAGGTTCTTGGAGCCGATGAAGAAGGCGGATCCGTCGACCGAGACCAGCTTGTGGTGCAGCGCGTACGGGTGGCCGTCGGCCCAGGTGGAGGTGGGGGCGGCGCGGAACGGGGCGAGCTGCAGGTTCTCGCACATGGTCGTCGCGGCCCGGGCCGGGTCGCCGAGGCGGGCGGTGAGGCGGGCGACGAGGGTGTCGCTGATCTCGTTCAGGGACTTGATCTGCGAGTAGCCGCCGCTGCCGACCGTGCCCCGGTTGCCGGGGTCGCTGACCACGATGCGGACCTTGACGCCCTCGGCCATCTTGGCGGCGAGCAGGTCGAAGAGCCGCACGTCGTAGCGGGGCAGCGGCGGGCAGGTGCCGGTCACGTCCTGCTGGGAGATGTCGATCCGGCTGCCGGCGCTCGCGACGAGCGCGCGCAGGGCGGACTCCTCCGGGTTGACGGTCGCGTAGTCGCGGTCGGCGTTGGTGTTGTCGTGCAGGCCGATCGGGCCGCAGGTGAGGTCGTCGGGGGTGGGCACCGGGCCCGGGCGGTAGCCGGAGGCGGTGTCCTTGCTGCGGATCCCGACGCCCAGGCCGCCGACGGCGAGGACCGGCAGGCCGCCGGTGGCGGGCACCCGGTCGGCCGGCGGGTTGCTGCGCTTCTCCAGGTCGGGGGTGCAGGCGGCGCCGTTGGTGGAGGCGAACCAGGCGGCCGAGAACACCCCGGTGTTGCGGCAGGTCCAGTCCCACAGGGTGTCGAGGTAGGCGCCGGCGGAGGCGGCGGCCGGGCCGTTCAGCGCGAGGTCGACGTCGCTGACCGGGTGGGTGGTGTCGAGGTAGTCGTTCTTCCAGTTGTTGATCCCGCCGGTGATGACGCTCTGCCCGTCGACGACCAGCAGCTTGGAGTGGTTCCAGGAGAGCGCGGTCTTGGCGGTGGTCATCGAGGCGACTTCGAGGGTGACCCGGCCGGCGGCGTCGCCGAGCCTGGCCACCAGGTCGTCCCGGTACTTCGACGGGAGTGCGGTGATGTTGTACAGCGGCGCGGCCCCGGCGAGGACCCGCACGTGCGGCGTGTTGCCGGCGGCCACCGAGGCCTTGAGGCCGGCCGCGATGGCGTCCTGGAAGGCGCCGTCCGGGAACGGCGCGAGGGTGGATATGTCGACGGTGCGGGTGGCGCGTGCGATGTTCTCGCGCATCTTGTCGAGCAGTTGCCGGGTGCCGGTGCGCTCGGTGCAGGAGGGGTCGCCCCAGCAGCCGGGGGTCTGCAGCAGCCAGCCGCCCGGGTCGTCGGCGGGCGCGTCGAGCCGGTTGCCCGCCGTGCGCTGCCACACCGTGCCCTCCAGGCCGGGGGACACCTGGCGCAGTGCCTGTTCCACCGCGTCCAGGTGCGGGGTGGTGCCGGTCTGCGCGGCCGGGGCGGGTGCGGGGGCCGGCGCGGGGGCCTGGTCGGCGAACGCGGGGGCGACGGGCAGCGCGCAGAGGGCGGTGGCGAGGGCCAGCGCCGGACCGGCGAGTCGGCGGCCGGAACGGCGGGGCTGGTGATCGTGCACGTACGGGTCCTTCATGAGGGGCCGGGGAATGTTCACCCGGGCATTACCAACGGATTACCCAAGGGTAACCTGAGATCGTGTCAGGATCCTGCCAACGCTGCTGCGCCGACCCCGCTCCGGCACCCGCCCGGACCGCCAGGAGCCTTACGCCCCAGAGGACTTGAACACGCCGGAGCAAGATCGAATTTCGCCCGGCGACCGGGGCTGCCACCCCCACGGTGGCAGCCCCGGTCGCGGCGGGTGGCGCCCGTCTACGGGTAGGACGTCACCGTCGACGGGGCGGTCGAGGTGCCGGAGGTGGCGGCGCCGGTGGTGTCGATGACGTGGTTGTACTGGCCCTTGCCGCCGAGGGAGACGACCAGCAGGTCGTGGAACCGCACGCCCGCCCGGGTGGGCGCCTCGAAACCGTGGTCCATGCGGATGGTGGGGTCGACGTCGAAGTAGCAGTAGCTGCCGAGGCCCCAGCCCTCGTGGACGGCGACGTTGTCGTCGACCTTGTAGGCGGCGTAGCCCAGGGTGGACCCGTTCTGGATCGCCGCCTGGTTCGGGGCGTCGTAGGCCTTCTCGTTCTGGAAGAAGACCGGGCGGCCGCGTTCGCCGGACCACTCGACGTCGTACTTCTCAAAGTGCTCGACGAACAGGCCGGTGCCGAGCACGTCGGCGCCGCGGACGACGAGGCCGTAGTCGGCGGGGTTGACGTCCCAGCCGACGCCGGCGCCGTGGTCGGCCCGCCAGATCCAGGTGTGGTCGACGATCACGTCGTTGCTGTTGACGACGATGCCCGCGGTGGCGGAGCCGACGCCGGCGCCGCCGACCCGGACGAACACGTCCTGCAGGGTGGTCGGGTCGGCGGCGTGGATGCCCTTGGCGCCGTCGGGGCCGACCTGTACCAGCACGTTCGACCGGACCGGTCCGGCGTCGACCAGCAGGCCGGCGAGCCGTACGCCGTCGACGTCGGCGACCTGGACGGCCGTCACGCCGTTGTCGGGCACGAGGGTCGCCAGGCCGAGGCCGAGCACCACGGTGTCGGGCCGGGTGATCGCGATCGGCCGGTCGAGGTGGTAGACGCCCGGGGTGAACAGCAGGTCGAGCCCCTGGGCGAGCGCCGTGTTGA
The DNA here is from genome assembly GCF_042735125.1 of Kitasatospora sp. NPDC059599. NCBI lineage: Bacteria > Bacillati > Actinomycetota > Actinomycetes > Kitasatosporales > Streptomycetaceae > Kitasatospora > Kitasatospora sp. NPDC059599. Next base: position 48,229 of record NZ_JBHWCL010000037.1, read on the forward strand.
CGGTCGCCGCGGTGGCGCCCGGCTTGACGACGTAGAAGCGGCTCAGCGGGCGCGACTCGCCCTGGAGGGCGCCGTCCCAGGAGACGCCGCGCGCGGCAGCGCGCCCGGCCGGGACGAACACCTTGTAGTCGGCGCCGTCGAGGTAGAGGAAGGGCTTCTCGCGGGAGACGGGCGTGGTGTCCAGCGTGGTGTACGGCGGGTCGGGGAAGCTCTGCGCGGGTGCGCCCTGGACGCCGGAGAAGACCTGGTTCCAGACGCCGTTGGTGAAGCCGCCGATCGCGCTGTCGCGGGTGTACCACTGCTGCTGGGAGTAGTTGCCGACGGTGCCGTCGATCCTGCTGTCGGCGATGTAGCCGCCGCTGGCCCACCCGTAGCCGGCCGGGGAGAGGTCGAGGCCGCCCCGGACGTGCATCCGGCGGAACGGGGCGGCCTGGGCGACGGCCCAGCGGTCGGTGCCGCTGACCGGGTCGAGGGCGAGGTTCTCGGCGGAGCGCCAGAAGTTCTGGGTCGCGTTGCCGTTGAACCAGCCGGCGTCGACGGTGACGTCACCGTTGATCGTGGTGTCGCTCCCGATCGGCGATCCTCGCCCCGCCACCGGTAGCGTCCCGCACCGACCCGGTTCGGCCACGGTACGAGGATCTGGCCACGCCCTCCGGTGATGGGGTCATCGGCGTCGAACCCGTGGAGCACCTGGCGGTCACCAACGGTGTACGAGCGCAGGGCTGCTCCGAGTTCCACCACGACTGCGACTTGGTCGCCGTGTCGCAGGGTCAACTGACGTCCGGTCTGGCTCACATGCACGTGCTGAGAGTGCGCACCGTTCCAGGTCACGGCAAGCAGGACGCGGGCAATCCCCGGAATCCTCACCCTGCGCCGCTGGAACGGATCTGCCGAACGGCCCTCGCCGGCCGTACCGGTAGTGCCCGAGCGCGGCACGCTCACCGAGGTCGATCTCAGCGTCCGCCGAGGGTGACCGGCCTCGGCCCGGGTCGGAGTCCGCGTATCGGGGGCGGGTCTTCCGACAGCCGTCGTGGTCGCTGCGGAGTCCGCTGCCTTGGCTCGATCGGGGAGCCCACCGAACACGGTGGCGCAGTATCCCTGCGGTGCGCTGCCGGCCTCCGTGGTCGCGGTCGGGGGGGTGGTCCGTCCCGGTGACGCGACCTGATGAAGAGCCCCCACCTGGCGCGCCGGTCTGTTCGCCCACCGTGCACCGTGCTTTCGTTTGAGCTCCGTGCCGCAGAACGGCTCGTGCATCTGTTCCGAGTGCGTCCAGCGGCCGAGCCCCCGACCAGACCGCCAGTGGGCATGGCCGCGGCGTCCTTCGATAGGCCAAGAGGAGAGATCATGGTCGTGGGAATGGCCGCCGAGTCCCGGGGGATGCATCCGGACAGCACCGTCGACGCGGTCGACGCCGTTCGGTCCGGCCTGTTCGACCACATCGCGGGCGCCCCCTCGTACGTCGATGGCCGCCTGACACCTTTCCTCGGCTTCGTCACGGGCGGCTGAGTGATGTTGGAGGACCACGTCACGCCCCGCCGGGTGGTGATCATCGGCGGCGGGTTCGCCGGACTGTTCGCCGCTCGCGCCCTGCGGCACGCACCGGCCGCGGTGACCGTGGTCGACCGCCGGGCTCACCACCTGTTCCAACCGCTGCTGTACCAGTGCGCGTCCGGGATCCTGTCGGAAGGCCAGATCGCGCAGCCGCTGCGTTCGGTCCTGCGCCGCCACCAGAACGTGAGCTGCCTGCTCGCCGAGGCTACCGACGTGGATCCCGACGCAAAGGTGGTGCACGCGCAGCGACCCGACGGCGGGGCTCTGACGTTGCCCTACGACGACCTGATCGTCGCCGCCGGCATGCGCCAGTCCTACTTCGGGCATGACGAGTTCGCCGAGCACGCGCCCGGCATGAAGACATTGGACGACGCCCTCGACATCCGTCGCAGGATCTACCGGGCCTTCGAGATGGCGGAGACGGCCACCGACCCCGAGGAGCGGCGGCAGTGGCTCACCTTTGCACTCGTCGGGGGCGGTCCGACGGGTGTGGAACTCGCGGGCCAGATCAGGGAGATCGCCGGCCTCACGCTCGATCGGCAGTTCCGGTCGATCGACTCCGCCCAGGCACGGGTGCTGCTCTTCGAGGGATCTGACGCGGTGCTGGGCGCCTTCGGACCGCGCCTCGCCGCCCGTGCGACCCGGACCCTGCAGGACCTCGGCGTGGAGATCCACCTCGGCACGATGGTCACCGATGTGGAGGCGGACGGGCTGACCGTGAAGGACAGGAACGGTAGTAGTAGTAGTAGTACGCGGTTCCCGGCGCGTACGGTGCTGTGGACGGCTGGTGTCGAGGCCCCGCCCATCGCCACCGCGCTGGCACGGGCCACCGGAGCGGCCCAGGACCGGGCCGGGCGCATCGCCGTCCAACCCGACCTGACCCTCGCCGGACATCCGGACATCCGTGTCACCGGCGACATGATGAGCCTCGACCGGCTCCCCGGGCTCGCCGAGGTCGCCATGCAGACGGGTGCGTACGCGGGCCGCGCGGTGCGTCATTCCATCGAGGGCAGGAAGAGGCAGCCGAAGCCCTTCAAGTACATCGACCTGGGTTCCGCCGCCTACATCTGCCGCGGGAGGGCCGTCGTCAAGGTCGGCAGGGTGCACCTCTCGGGAAGGACCGGCTGGCTGGCCTGGCTGTTGATCCACCTGGCCTTCCTCACCGGATTCCGCAGCAGGTTCGGCGCGGTGCTGAGTTGGGCGATCGTGTTCGCCCTCGGCTCGCGGCGCGAACGCGCCTTCACCATGACCGACCCGTCCGCGCCGCCCGATGCCCGCACCGGGCCGAGGGCCTCGTCCACTTCCTCCTGACGTCGCCCGGCCGGTCCGCGCCGGTCGTACGGCTGCCCTTCCCCACTCAGCCCCGCCTCACGCGGGGCGGACCATCGAGGCGCACATGCTCAGCATCGCCGCCCATCTGGCGGACACACCTCCCCAGCTCCTGCCGGCCCGTGAGCAGATGGCCTTCACCCTGGCCTCGCACATCCTGCTGGTGCCGTTCGGCGTGGCGCTGCCGTTCATCACCGTGCTGATGCACTACCGCGCGCTGCGCCGCAACGACCCGGTGGCCCTGCTACTGGCCCGGCGGTGGTCCGCGGTGATGGCGGTGCAGTTCGCCATCGGGATCATCACCGGCACCGTGCTGTCCCTGGAGTTCGGCCTGCTGTGGCCGGGCATGATGGGGCGCTGGGGCGACGTCTTCGGCCTCGGCTTCGGGGTGGAGGCGTGGGCCTTCTTCCTTGAGGCAGTCCTGATCGCGGTGTACCTCTACGGCTGGCGCCGGCTCAAGCCGTGGACGCACTGGTGGCTGGCCGTGCCGCTGCCGCTGACCGCCGCGATGGGGGCGTTCGGCATCATCGCGGCCAACTCCTGGATGAACACACCCCAGGGCTTCACCCTGGACTCCCAGGGCAACCCCGTGAACGTCAACGTGCAGCAGGCGATCTTCACGCCGATGTTCGGCCCCCAGTACTGGCACTTCGTGGTCGCGATGTTCATGACGGCCGGCTACGTGGTGGCCGGCGTCTACGCGGTCGGCTGGCTGCGCGGTCGGCGCGACCGCTACCACAAGCTCGGCTTCACTCTGCCGTTCACCGTCGCCGCGATCCTCACCCCGATCCAGTTCTTCCTCGGCGACTCCGCCGCGCGCGCCGTCTTCCACAAGCAGCCGGTGAAGTTCGCCGCCATGGAGATCGTCTGGAACACCGACACCCACGTGCCGGAGTACGTGTTCGGACGGCTGAACGGGAACGGCACGATCTCCGGCGGGATCAAGATCCCGCAACTGGACTCCATCCTCGCCGGGTTCAAGCCCAGCACCCAGGTGACCGGGCTGACCACCGTGCCGGCGTCCGACCGCCCCACGGCCACGCAGGCGACCATCGTGCACTGGGCGTTCGACATCATGGCCACGATCGGAAGCGTGCTGATCCTGCTCGCGCTCTGGTACGCCTGGCTGTGGTGGCGGCACCGGGACCTGCCGCGGAACCGGTGGTTCTTCTCCTGCGCCGCCCTGGCGGGAGTCGCGTGCCTGATCACGGTGGAGTGCGGATGGATCACCACCGAGGTCGGTCGCCAGCCGTGGATCGTCTACTTCAACATGCGGGTGTCGGAGGCCGTCACCTCCACCGAAGCCGCCGGGATCTGGACGATGCTCGGCATCGTCATCGTCCTGTACGCGCTCGTGTTCGCAGCCTTCCTGACAGTGCTCCTGAAGATGCGAACCCGCTGGCGCATCGCCGACGAAGGTGCAGCGATGCGGGGGGCGCTCGATCCCGAGACCGACACCCCCTACGGGCCCAGACGGGAGCCCGCACCGGCCGAAGCCGGGGCGGGGCACGGCGGGTCCGGCACGACGCCCGGCGGTGCCCGATGATGGCCGACCTCATCGCCTGGCTGCTGGTGATCGCTATCGCCGCCTACGCCTGCGCCGGCGGCACCGACTACGGCGCGGGCTTCTGGGACCTGTTTGCCGGCGGCGCCGAGCGCGGCAAACGGCCACGCTGGCTGATCGACCACGCCATGGCACCGGTCTGGGAGGTCAACAACGTCTGGCTGATCTTCATCCTGATCATCATGTGGACCGGCTTCCCCGCGATGTTCCAGGCGGTCTTCGAGGCGATGTGGCTGCCGCTCGCCCTCGCGGCCGTCGGGCAGCTCCTCCGCGGCGCCGGGTTCGCCCTGCGCAAGCCGACCCGGCGGATCGCCCAACGGCGCGTCTACGGCGCGGCGTTCGCGATCTCCTCGCTCCTCACGCCGTTCTTCCTCGGAGCGGTGCTGGGCGGGATCGCCTCCGGACGGGTGGCGGTGGGCACCCCGGCGTCCGCAGATGCCTGGGCCAACCCCACCTCGGTCCTGGCGGGCCTGCTGGCCGTCGCCGCCACCGCCCTCCTCGGTGCGGTGTTCCTGTCTTCCGACGCACGGCGGTTCGGAGCCCACGACCTCGTCGACTACTTCCGCCTGCGGGCGTGGATCGCCTTCGCGGCCGTCGTCGTCATCGCTCTCGCTGCCCTGCCCATTACCCGGAACGACGCACGGTACGTGTGGGACGGCCTCACCAGCGGCCTCGGACTGCTGATGGCGATCCTGGCCGGTGTCTGCGGCCTTGCCACGGTCCTGTTCCTCGGGCGTCGGCTTCACGGCTGGTCCCGCTATTCAGCGGTGGCGACCGTCGGACTGGCCGTGCTGGCCTGGGGCTTCGCCCAGCGCCCGTACCTCCTGCCGACCTCGCTGACGGTGTCCCAGGCCGCCGGGGCCGCACACAGCCTGCGGTGGCTGGGGATCGTGACGCTCATCGCGGTCGTGCTCGTCGTCCCGGCACTGGTGCTGGTCTACCGGCTCGACACGAAGGGCCGGTTGGAGCCGCTCACCGACTCCGACACCTCCTCTGCGGGGCTGCCCGGGGACAACCTCTGACATCACGCGCCGAACCGGGGTCCTGATCATCCGAAGGACCTGCCCGGGCGTGACGCCGCGCCCGGCGCGCAGCAGGGCCGGCCGACCGTCGCGGCAGACGCCGACTCGGCCGTCCGGGGGGCAGGTCAGCTGATATCGCCAACGGCAACGACCGGGGCGGAAGGAGCTCGGTTAGCGTCATGCGGGGGGCCTCGATCTTTGATACGGAGAGTGCTGATGGACCGCTACCCCCCGATCGCCGACCACGGCCTGGTGGGCGACCTCCAGACCGTCGCACTGGTCTCGTCCAAGGGCGTTTTGGACTGGTTCGCCGCGCCCAGGGTCGACTCGCCGAGCATCTTCGCCGCCTTGCTGGACCACGACCGCGGCGGTCACTTCCGGATCGGCCCCGACGCCGAGGACGTGACCTACCGCCAGCTCTACTACCCGGACACCGCCGTCCTGGTCACCCGGTTCATGTCGCCCGAGGGCGTCGGCGAACTGATCGACTGGATGCCACCCAATCCGTCCGGCACACCCACCGACCGCCACACCGTGGTCCGCGCGATTCGTGCCGTCCGCGGCAGTGTCACGTTCACGCTCGAATGCCGGCCCCGCTTCGACTACGGCCGCGCGACCCACGAACTCCATCTCGACGACCGGTACGCCGCCTTCCACTCCCCCGGCATCGCCTGCCATTTGCGTACCACCTTCCCGGTGGAACGCGCCGGCGACGACGTGGCCGGCACCGTGACGCTCAACGCCGGCGAGACCGCCGGTGCCGTGCTGACCGTCTGCGCCGCGGACGGCGCACCGCCGCCCCCGGCGAACGAGGAGGAGCTCACCGAGGCCCTCTGGGACACCGTCAACTTCTGGCAGGCCTGGGTTCGCACCTCCAGCTACCGCGGCCGCTGGCCCGACATGGTGCACCGCTCGGCGATCACCCTCAAGCTGCTCACCTACGCCCCTACCGGCGCGCCGATCGCCGCCGCCACCATGGGACTGCCCGAGCAGGTGGGCGGCGAGCGCAACTGGGACTACCGATTCACGTGGGTGCGGGACGCCTCGCTATCGGTGCGCGCACTGCTCGATCTCGGTTTCGCCGAGGAGGCGGGTGCCTACACGCACTGGCTCAGCAACCGGCTCCACGAACGGCTTGAGCTGCCCGGCGAGCGGTTGCAGATCATGTACCGGGTGGACGGCGACCCGGAGCTGACCGAGGAGATCCTGGAGCACTTCGAGGGCTACCGCGGCTCCTACCCCGTCCGCGCCGGCAACGCCGCGATGGACCAACTGCAGCTCGACATCTACGGCGAGGCGCTGTACGCGCTGGCCGAGGGTCGTGAGGTAGGCATCCAGGCCGGCTACCGCAGCTGGCGGGCGACGGCGCGGATGCTCGACTGGCTCGCCGACAACTGGGACCGGCCCGACGAGGGCATCTGGGAGACCCGCGGCGGCCGCAAGGACTTCACCTACAGCCGGGTGATGACCTGGGTCGCCTTCGACCGGGGCATCCGTCTGGCCGAGCAGTTCAGCCGCCCGGCCGACATCGTGCACTGGCGCGACACGCGCGACGCGATCCTGAACCAGATCATGGCCAAGGGCTGGAGCGAGAAGGAGCAGGCGCTCGTCCAGCACTACGACGGTGACGTCCTGGACGCCTCGCTGCTGGTCATTCCCCGAGTCGGGCTGCTCGCGCCGCGCGACCCGGCCTGGCTGTCCACACTCGACGCGATGGACCGCAAGCTCGTCTCCGACAGCCTGGTCTACCGCTACGACCCCGCCGCCTCTCCCGACGGCCTGCGCGGTTCCGAGGGCACCTTCAGCCTGTGCACCTTCCTCCACGTCGACGCCCTCGCCCGCGCCGGGCGGCTGCGGCAGGCCCGCTACGCGTTCGAGAAGATGCTCACCTACGCCAACCACGTCGGCCTGTTCGCCGAGGAGATCGGCCCCTCCGGTGAGCAACTGGGCAACTTCCCACAGGCGTTCACCCACCTCTCCCTGATCATGGCGGCCAATACCCTGGACAACGCACTTGACGCGAAACTGGGGTCCTGAGTGGCCGTGGACCCCAGCACCGCGGCGGTCGGCGCCGCCGAGTTCCGCGAGCTGTACCGGCGGCTGCGCCGCAACCGGCCCGACGGCGCCCTCGCCGAGCTCACCCCGGAACGCGTGGCGGCAGCCGCCCGCGAGGTGCGGGCGGGGCTACGGGTCTCGCTGGCCGCACCGGTGGAGACCGGCCCCGGGCCGGACAACCCCGAGCCGGCCGTGCACCGGATGACCGGCGCGGTGGCCGGCCGGGTGCCCGACGAGGGCCTGGACTTCGCCCGTGACCACATCGCCATGAACGTGCACGGCGACGCCGACAGCCACCTGGACGCGCTCTGCCACGTCGTCTACGACGGCACACTGTACGGGGGCGTCGACGCGGACACCCTGACCGCCCACGGGGCCGAGGCGCTCTCGGTGGACCTGGTCCGGGACGGCATCGTCGGCCGCGGCGTCCTGCTGGACGTCCCGCGGCTGCGCAACGTGCCCTGGTTGGAGCCCGGCGAACAGGTGGGCGCCGAGGAACTGGCCGCGGCCGAAGCTGCCCAGGGCGTCCGGGTCGGCCCGGGCGACCTGCTGTTCGTCCGGGTCGGCCACCGCCGCCGCCGAGCCGAACGCGGCCCGTGGGACGCGACCAAGGCCCGCGCCGGACTCCACCCGGACGCCATGGAGTTCCTCGCCGAACGGCGGGTCGTCGCCCTCGGCAGCGACGGCAACAACGACGCCGCGCCGTCCCCGGCGGAGAGCGTGGACTACCCAGTCCACGTGCTCGCCGTCCATGCGATGGGCCTCCACCTGCTGGACTACCTGCAGTTCGAGGACCTCGTGCCGCTCTGCGTCCGGGAGCGCCGCTGGTCCTTCCTCTGCGTCATCGCTCCGCTGCGGCTGCCACGCGCCACCGGCTCCCCGGTCAACCCGATCGCCATCCTCTGAGGCTCGGATTCTCGGACGCACCGTGGAGGCCACCCGGCCCGCCGCGGGTCAGCCGCGACCGGCAGACACCACGTTCGCCAGCGGCTCGCCCGCGGCGTACCGCGCCAACTGGACGCGGACCAGCGCCAGCGCCCGTGGGCGGAAGGCCGACGTGGTGGCGGCCACGTGCGGACTGATCAGGGTGTTCGGCGCCGTCCACAGAGCGTGCCCCGGCGGGAGCGGCTCCGGGTCGGTGACGTCGAGCGCTGCCCACAGCCGTCCCGAGTGCAGCTCCGCGAGCAGCGCCGCGGTGTCCACCACCGCACCCCGGCCGACGTTCACCACGACGGCGCCGTCCCTCAGCCGGGCCAGGAGCCCGGCGTCGACCAGGCCGCGGGTCCGCTCGGTGAGGGGCACGGTCAGCACCACCGCGTCGGCCCGCGGCAGCAGGGACGGCAGTTCCGCCATGGCGTGCACCGGCCCGCGCGGAGCAGGCCGCGCCGAGCGGGCCACCCGGAGCACCTCGCACTCGAACGGGACGAGCCGGGCCTCGACGGCGGCACCGATCGACCCGTAGCCCACGATCAGGACCGTCCGATCGGCCAGCGCCGGACGGAAGCCCGCCGACCACCGCTGTGCCTCCTGGGCCCTGACGAGGTCGGGGATCCCGCGCAGGACAGCCAGCAGCAACGTCACCGCGTGCTCGGCCGTACTCGTGTCGTGCACCCCCCGGGCGTTGCAGAGCGTGACCTCCGGAGCCACGTGCGGCAGCAGGTCCTCCACCCCCGCGCTCAACGACTGCACCACCCGCAGCGCCGGCAGCCGTCCCAGCACGGGCACCGCCGCATCGGTGCGGGTGTACGGGACGACGAAGAACTCGACGGCCGCCAGGGCGCCGTCGGGCGGTGCCGGGCCGCGACCGTCCCACACGACGGCCGGCCAGCCCTCGGGCAGGCCGCCGAGCTCCGACAGGGCATACGGCAGCATCGTCCGGGCCCCGGTGGAATCGCCGGCCGCCATGCGGACCTCCCGTGCCCGGCGGCCCGGACCGCCTCGGTGTGCCCGGCGGCGGCCGGGCCTCCCCTGGACGACAGTGGGTACGACACCAATGATCCCGCAGCTGACGCAGGGAGGCCCGCGCACCATGGCCAAGCCCGTGCTCGGCAACCGCGTGGTGATCGTGATGGGCGTCTCCGCCAGCGGAAAGACGACGATCGGCCGCCGGCTCGCCGATCGGCTCGACGTGCCGTTTGCCGACGCCGACGACCTTCACTCGGTCGCGAACCGCGCCAAGATGGCTTCCGGACGGCCCCTCGACGACGCCGACCGCCGCCCCTGGCTGTCGGCCGTCGCCGAGTGGATCCGCACCACCGCCGAGCTGGGCGGCGGCGTCATCGCGTGCTCGGCACTGCGGCGCGACTACCGTGACCGGCTGCGCCCGCCGGGTGTCGAGGTGTGGTTCCTCCACCTGTCACTCGATCCCGCCGTGGCCCTGGAGCGGATCACCGCCCGGCGCGGGCATTTCATTCGCCCGGAGCTGCTCGACTCGCAGTACCGGCTCCTGGAGCCGCTCCAGCCCGGTGAGCCCGGTGCCACCGTGGACGCCTCCGGCAGCGCGGAACAGACCGTCCGGGCGGCGCTGCTCGCCCTGGCCCCGCCCTCCCGCGGCCCAGGTTCCCCGCACCGTCCCTGAGGTGCCGCCCGCCCGATCCGGCGGTAGCTTGCAGGGGACGGGACTTGTCCTGCCGAGGCGGTGGAGCGGTGATGTCACCCCGCCGTCATGATCACCCCCGGGGGCGGGCAGGCGCTGCAGGGCAGGCAACGACTCCAGATCGGAAATCCTCCGTGGCCGGCGATCAGCACTACGACGTCATCATCATCGGCACCGGCGCAGGCGGTGGCACCCTGGCCCACCGGCTGGCGCCGACCGGAAAGCGCATCCTCGTCCTGGAACGGGGCGACTACCTCCCTCGCGAACGGGACAACTGGGACTCCACCGCGGTCTTCGTCAAGGGCAAGTACCGCGCCCCGGAATACTGGTACGACAAGGACGACAACGCCTTCCCGCCCGAGGTCAACTACTACGTCGGTGGGAACACCAAGTTCTACGGCGCCGCGCTGTTCCGCCTGCGCCCCGAGGACTTCGGCGAGCTGCACCACCACGACGGGCTCTCCCCCGCGTGGCCGATCGACTACACCGACCTGGAGCCGTACTACTCCCAGGCCGAGCAGCTCTACCGGGTCCACGGCCGCCACGGGGAGGACTCGACCGAAGGCCCGGCGAGCGCCCAGTACCCCTTCCCGCCGGTCGAGCACGAGCCACGCATCCAGCAGCTCAGCGACGACCTCGAGAAGCACGGCCTGCACCCCTTCCACCTTCCGATCGGCGTCAATCTCATCCAGGACGACCAGGGCCGCGCGGTTCACGGCAGCGCCTGCATCCGATGCGACCGGGTCGACGGTTTCCCCTGTCTCCTGGGCGCCAAGTCCGACGCGCAGGTGATCTGCGTCGATCCGGCACTGGAGCACGACAACGTCACGATGATCACCAACGCCGACGTACGCCGGTTGGAAACCGATCCCGCCGGCCAGAGCGTCACCGGCGTGGTCGCCGAGCTCGGCGACGGCACCACCGCCACCTTCGCCGCCGACATCGTGGTGGTCGCCTGCGGGGCCGTCAACTCCGCCGTGCTGCTGCTGAGATCCGCCAACGACCGGCACCCGAACGGGCTGGCCAACAGCTCCGGGGTAGTAGGCCGGCACTACATGCGGCACAACAACCTCGCCCTGATGGCCGTGTCGAAGGAACCGAACCCGACAGTGTTCCAGAAGACGCTCGCCCTGCACGACTGGTACCTCGGCGCCGACGACTGGGACTACCCGCTCGGCGGCATCCAGATGCTCGGCAAGTCCGACGCCGACCAGATCCACGGCGAGGCACCGCGCTGGGCCGGCGCCGTCTCTCCCGACATTCCCTTCGAGGTGCTCGCCCACCACGCCGTCGACTTCTGGCTGTGCGGCGAGGACCTGCCGACCCCGGACAACCGGGTGACCCTCGACGCCGACGGCGGCATCCACCTCGCCCTGGATGAGAAGAACAACATCGCCGGACTCAAACGCCTGCGCCACAAGCTCCAGGGGATGCTGGGCAAACTCGGCATGCACGAGCACCACCTGCTCTCGCACAGCATCTACCTGCACAAGGGCATGCCCATCGGCGCCACCGCCCACCAGGCGGGGACCGTCCGTTTCGGCACGGACCCGAAGGCGTCCGCCCTCGACGTCAACTGCCGGGCCCACGATGTGAACAACCTCTACGTCGTGGACACCTCCTTCTTCCCCAGCATCGGCGCCGTGAACCCGTCGCTCACCGCCATCGCCAACGCGCTCCGGGTGGGCGACCACATCGCCGACCGACTGAGCTGAACGCCCCGACCGCACAGGAGAGTCAGCGATGACGACACGACAGATGGACGCCCTGGTCATCTTCGGTGCCACCGGCGACCTCGCCAAGTTGGAGACCTTCCCCGCGCTGGTGGGACTGGTCGAACGCGGCGTCCTCGACGTCCCGATCGTGGGCGTGGCCAAGGCCGGTTGGGACCTGCAGCAGTTCCGCAACTACGCCGAGGCCTCGCTCACCCTCAACGACATGGATCCCAAATCCCCTGCCGCGACCAAGATGCTCGGCCTGTTGCGCTACGTGGACGGCGACCTCGGTGACGACGCCACCTACGGCGCGATGTCCGAGGCCATGGGCACCGGCGGACGTGCCCTGTACTACCTCGAAGTGCCGCCGCCGCTGTTCGGCCGGATCGCCGAGGGCATCGCTACCGCCGGCCGGGCGAAGGACGCCCGCATCATGGTCGAGAAGCCCTTCGGAACCGACCTGGAGAGCGCCCGCGCCCTCAACGCCACCATGCACCAGCACTTCCCCGAGGACGCCATCTACCGCGTCGATCACTGGCTCGGACTCGACCCGGTGGAGAACGTCCTGTTCGCACGGTTCGCCAACTCCGTGATCGAACCGCTGCTCAACCGCACCCACGTCAAGAGCATCCAGATCACCATGGCCGAGGCCTTCGACGTCTCCGACCGCGGCCGCTTCTACGACCGCACCGGTGCGATCCGCGACGTGATCCAGAACCACATGCTGCAGGTCCTCGCCACCGTCCTGGCCGACCCGCCCTCCGGCCAGGGCCTGAGCGCCTGGCGGGACTCCAAAGCCCTCGCCGTCGCCTCACTCGGACCGCTGACGCCCGACCACATCGTGCGCGGCCAGTACGACGGTTACCTGGACGTCGACGGCGTCGATCCGAAGTCCACCGTCGAAACCTTCGCCGCGATCCGGCTGACCGCCGACTCCTGGCGCTGGGCGGGCGTCCCGATCCTCATCCGAGCCGGCAAGTGCCTCCCGGTGACCGCCACCGAGATCAGCATCCGCTTCCGGGGCGCCCCGCACGACGTGTTCGGCCTGCAGCCGGTACCCGCCACCAACATGCTCCGCTTCCGGGTCTGGCCGGAGACCCAGGTGGCGCTCACGCTCGCCGGCAAACAGCCCGGCGGCGGCTGGCAGGCAAAGCACGAGGAGCTGGCCTTCAGCGAGATCCCGGGATCCGACATGCGCCCCTACGACCGGCTCATCGGCGCCGCTCTCGACGGCGACCGCTGGCTGTTCGCCAGACAGGACACCGTGGAAGCCGCCTGGCGCATCGTCGACCCCGTGTTGGGCGACGCCGTCCCGGTTCACCCGTACGGCCGTGGCACCTGGGGCCCCAAGGAGGCCGACGCCCTCCTCACCGACGACGACACGTGGTACGACCCGGCCGGCTGACGCGGCCGCGCTGCTCTCCCGTGC